>NZ_PNDP01000032.1:0-133204 GCF_005886415.1 Pseudoalteromonas sp. S327
CTTCTCTCTCTGCTCTCGGCTTAAAAAAATCTATAAATTTATTTAAATTACAATTTGACCACCGAGAACACAGAGGCGCTGCGCGCTACACCGAGAAGATATTAATAACGCCAGCAAGCTGTACGTCTACAAGTAATAATTACTTCTCCTTCTCTTCTCTGTGTTCTCTGTGGTGATAACAATCTCTTAATCACTTTGTGTGTTTAAAAACAAATTTACCACCGAGACGCTGAGCCTCTACGAATTAGCTTTTTGCGCTAGCTCGTCTAGCATATTACTTAACTGTGCACGCCAATGTATTGTTTGTACGCCACTAACCTGCTCTGCTTGAGCTTTATTTAAAACACTAAACGCGGGGCGCTTTGCCGGTGTTGGGTAACTAGTTGCCGGTATCGGGCGTATAGGTATTTCTTTATTTAGCAACCCCTTTTCCAACGCCAGCTCTTGTATTGCCACGGCAAAATCGTACCAAGAAGCAACACCTGCATCGGTCCAATTTAAAATATCTGCTTTATTGTCATTTTGTGTTGAATTTATACTATTTTTTGACATTATTTGCACAATTAAAGCCCATATAAATTCAGCAAGACCTTTAGCCCAAGTAGGAGTTCCTACTTGGTCTGCCACTATACCTAAATGCTCTTTTTGTTGCATTAAATTCAACATGCTTTTTACGAAATTATTGCCAAAAGCCGAGTAAACCCACGCAGTGCGCACAATTATAGCTTGGCTGCCTAATACATTCTTTATTGCTTGCTCGCCTGCTAACTTCGATGCACCGTACACACTTAATGGGTTGGTTATGTCGTTTGCTTCGTAGGGGGTGGTTTTTGTTCCATCAAACACAAAATCGGTTGAAACATGAATCAACTTCGCGCCAATTGTTTTACACACAGTAGCTAAATTAGCAGCGCCCTGCTCGTTTACAGCATAGGCAAGCTCGGTTTCGGTTTCGGCTTTGTCTACCGCAGTATAGGCTGCAGCATTAATAACTACATCAGGTGAATGTGCGATTAACACTTCGTTTAACATAGCTATGTTGGTTATATCTAACGCTTTACTATCAAATAATTCTATCTCTGCATTCGCAGGACTTAGCTTGGCCAACTCGTTGCCTAACTGGCCATTTTTACCTGTTACTATTACTTTCATACTTTACTAGCTTTTATAAGTTAAACGTGGGCGCATCATTTAATGCAAGGCCAGCTTCATCTTTAGCTGAAAGCTGCGGAACTTTTCCACTTACTAATGGCCAAGCTATATTTAGAATTGGGTCATCCCACTTTATCGACACCTCTGCGCTTGGGTTATATACGTCTGTACATTTATATACAAACTCAGCGCTTTCGCTGGTTACATAAAAGCCATGAGCAAACCCTTCTGGCACCCATAGTTGGCGTTTGTTTTCAGCCGATAATAACACTCCGACCCACTTCCCAAAACTTGGCGAGTTTTTACGCATATCTACTGCCACATCAAATACTTCACCTTGGGTAACACGTACTAACTTACCTTGAGTGTTTTGTGTTTGGTAGTGTAAACCTCGCAGAGTACCGTGTGATGATTTACTATGGTTTTCTTGTACAAAAGTACGCTCACTACAGTGTTCGTTAAATAGCTCAGTGCGAAATGTTTCCATAAAAAAACCTCGCTCATCACCAAAAACTTTTGGCTCTATAATTTTTACATCTGGTATTATTGTTTCTATAAATTTCATATGTATTACTTTGATATTTTGAAAGGCAGAGTGAACAGTTTAAAGCAAATAAATGAATTTTTATTTGCTTTAAACTTATATGCGAAGCTTTTAAAAGACTTTTTGATCAAGTATATCTAAAAGGTATTTGCCATACCCTGACTTTTTAAGCGGTTTGGCTAATTTTTTTAACTGCTCGGCATTAATATAGCCCATACGGTAAGCAATTTCTTCTGGGCAGTTAATTTTTAATCCTTGGCGTTTTTCTATAGCGCGAATGAAATTAGCGGCATCGAGCAGGTCATCGAGCGTGCCGGTATCTAGCCATGCAGTCCCTCGTCCCATTATCTCAACATTTAGTTCTTTTTTTGCTAAGTACTGCTCTATTACATCGGTAATTTCTAGCTCGCCACGTTCTGATGGCTTTACGTTTTTAGCAAACTCAACCACACGATTGTCAAAAAAGTATAACCCCGGCACGGCATAATTAGATTTAGGCTTAGCTGGCTTTTCTTCTATTGATATTGCTTTGCCGTTTATGTCAAATTCAACCACACCATAAGACTCTGGGTTAGCTACATGGTAACCAAACACGGTAGCGCCATTTTCACACTGTGTTGCATTTTGTAACGATAGCGATAAGTCATGGCCATAAAATAAGTTATCGCCTAGTACTAATGCTGCATTTTGGCCTTGTAAAAAGTCTTCGGCTAATAAAAAGGCTTGCGCTAGACCATCAGGGCTTGGTTGCTCTACGTATTCAAAACTAATGCCCCATGCACTGCCATCGCCTAGTAGCTCTTTAAATCGTGGTAGCTCAGCAGGGGTGGCAATAATTAAAATTTCGGTTATGCCAGCAACCATTAATGTGGATACAGGGTAAAAAATCATCGGTTTATCGTATACAGGCATTAACTGTTTACTTACCACTTTTGTAAGTGGGTACAAACGGGTACCCGAACCTCCTGCTAAAATTATCCCTTTACGAGCTGTTTTTTGCTTTACAGCAGTTACTATATTCATGTCATACCTAGTTTATAAATTATACTTCATTAATGTAATTTAAATTTTGTACTAAATTTGACTACTAAAACTTAAATTATTTAAATTATTTTGACAATTGTATGCTTTTTTAGCTTAACCCTATCTGAGCTCTTTTGCCGTCGCGAATAAAATTTTACCTATTCCATAAATCATGGTTTGTAATACCGCGAACAGTAAAATATTGTAAAGAGTTTTCGGGTACTGATTATCTTCTGGCAATGTGGGGGCCTCTACTACTACTAAATATTTTAGCTGTCTGTAGGCTTCTATACGTGCTTTGTCTAGCGAAACTTCTGATGAGGTATAGCCTTGTACAGCAAGCTCTAGCTCAATTTTTAAATCAGCAAACTGAGCCAATACTTCACTAACTGCTCTTTCATTAAGTTTGCTGCTAGGTGCTAGGTGGTTGCTATTTGCAGTATCACCTTGTTGTGAAAGTCTTTCACGCTCTAGTTCAAGTTGATTCTTTAAGGCGCTTAGTTCTGCCTCAAGCATTACAACTTGTGGAGCTTTATCCGTCATCGTTGTTCGAAGGCCTTTTAGCTGAGCGCTTTTAGTTGCTATTTCGCTTTCTAATCCATAAGTAATTTTTTGTAGTGCCAAACCCTCTGCCTCTGGGTCAAGCAAGTTATTCTTTTGCTGAAACGCCAAAATTTTACTTTGTGCATTACGTAGGCGTTGTTCTACTTTGTTATGCTCTGTTTTTATAAATTTAAGTTGTGCATCTGCTAATTGGTGCCCAATAGAGTTTATATACCACTCAGCGCGGTTAACTATAGTTTGTGTTAATTGTTTGGCAAACTCTGGTGTAAACCCTTGTACTAATATTTTTATAACCCCTGAATTTTCATCAATCTCAATTGTGGTGTGATCTTGATAATACTTGAGTAAATCTTCAATACTTGCATTAGCACTTAAACGAGAAAAAATATCCCCGCCTTCGTAATAGTGTTGCTTAATATTACTATGCGTTTGCAAATAATTTAGCATGTCTTCAGAGTGAATATACGCTTTGGCTATCTCGGTATCTGCGGTTGAGCTTGAGCTCACCCCTAAACCACTGAGTATCGCCATTGAAGGATCCATAGTTGCCATGCCATCTGGCTGCTGAATAATAAGCTGCGCCCTACTTTCGTACCTTGGCGCAGCCCACACCAGCTGATAAAACGCAAATAATAAAAATGGTACTAACAAAAATAAAAACCAAGGCTGCGTATATGTTTTAAAGCGTGGCTTTTTACTTAGCTCTGCATAAAAACTGTGTGCTTTTAAAAAATGTCTATTTTTATTTAAATTGTCGGCATCACTTTTTTCTGTAGATGAGCTTGTTTGCGTTTGCTTTGCTTTGTCCGCTATTTTTGTTGATAAGCGCTCAAGTTCTTTATTTATTTGCTCACTTTGGGGTTTTAAATTTCGGGCACGCTGCATAATTCGACGAGCTAAATATATGTCTTTTGGCTCTACTTGCTTGGCAAGGCCGATTAATTTTTCGCCATCGTCCCAAATAACTTTATCGGTTTTTAAACCAATATCTTGAAAACGTTGCTCTATTTTATCTACCGCTTGTTGACTCATAGTTATAATGCCTGGTAATGAGCAATTCCTTGCTCTAAATCGTTGTAAAAAGTGAGTTCGCCTTTATGGAGCACAATTGCACTGTCGCAAAAGTGACGTAGTTCGTCCATCTCGTGGCTAACCATAATAACATTGGCGCTTTTACTTTTTTGTGTAAGCGCTTGGCGTGTTTTATTTCTAAAATTAGCATCACCTACCGATGTAACTTCGTCGATTAAATAAACATCAAAATCGATTCCTATTGAGCAGGCAAATGCTAAGCGAGGTTTCATACCACTTGAGTACGTATTTACAGGTAGGTCAAATTTAGGGCCTAACTCTGCAAATTGCCGCACCCTACGTACATATAAATCTAGATCGGCCACACCATTGATCATGCCTATAAACCGAGCGTTTTCAGCGCCACTCATTTGTGGGTGTATCCCCGTTGTAAGTGCTACCGGCCACGACAAGTGTAAATCGGTAATAATTTCCCCTTTATTGGGGTATTCACTGCCGGCAAGCATTCTAAATAACGTAGATTTACCCGCCCCATTTGAACCCAAAATGGCAATATTATGACCACTAGGTATTTCAAAGTTTAAGTTTTTAAAAATGTACTGGTTCCCTAGTGTAGATGGGTAGTACTTAGTTACATTATGGAGCTTAATCATTATTTAACCTTGTACTTTATTTAACGGCTAATTGCCTGTTTCCACGACACATGATACGTTGCTATTGAAAAAAACAATAAAACTAAGGCTGATGCAAATAAATAAAATTCACTTACCCCATCGGTATTGTAGGTGTTATATGCAGCATGGCGCGAAAGCTCTATTGCATGCAATATTGGGTTCCAATTTACATACGCCCAATATTCTTTAGGGATATCTTGCATCGAAAAAAACACGCCAGATATAAAGAATAAGGGCCGCGTTAATACAGATTGAACTTTTCCTACCTCTGGTATATAGCATTGACTGATTGCAAACAGTAAACCCAAAGATAATGCTATGAACCAAACAGTAGCTGCGTTAAACAGCAAAAAAAGAGGATCGTCGATTCGGATATCAATACGTAGAAAAAACATCAACAGGATTATTAAAGCAAAAACTGCAATTTTCACTAAAAAATAAAAACAGCCTATAGCAATCGCACTACTTATAGGTTGTACCTGTCTAAAAGCGAATAGAGCTTTATTTTTCTTAAATGAGTTGGAAACATTCATAAACGTGTCTAAAAACAGTTGTATGAGTAGCATTCCATACATCATAAATTCAAATGTTGGAACAGTATGTGATTCATTTCCTTCTATCATGCCACGCAAGTAAGACAATAAAAATATAAAGCTGAGTGGTTGAAAAACCGCCCAAGCCAACCCTAGCCTATCGTTGAAGCTGGTACGGATTTCGCGAACAAACAGGGCAAATATAACATCGCGCCATATTGCCCAATTGTTGCGTTTAATTACTGCAGTCATTGATTAAGTAGCTACATTTGCAGCAATGGCAATTTGATAAATAATTTGCGTTATATCTTTAACCGATTGCATTAGCTTTGAATCTACTTTAGGGAGTACTAAAATTTGATCGCCTGCCTTAAGTGGGCCACTTGCATTAAGGTCAATCATTCCATTTGGGTGAATAACCATAATTTGTTCAAAGTTAGCTCGCTCGCTATAGCCGCCCGCCCACGCTACGTAGTCTTCTATGGTGGCTTGTTCGTTATATACCAGTGATTGTGGCATTAATACCTCACCACTTACATGCACTAAATCTGTTTTAGCGGGAATATGAACTACATCACCTTGTTCTAGGCGTATGTTTGCCACTTTACCACCATCAGCAATAACAACCTTACCTAACGGCACGGCTTTACGTGCTCGCTCGGTAAATTCTAAAATCATTCGGCCTTCTTCGGCTCTAATTTTAGCTTCGCCGTCTGATGAAGCTGGTGCTGTAAATACACTTCGCTCTAGCCTATCTAACGATTGCTCTATCATTTCTTTTTGTTTAGCCGCTACACTTTTACGCTGGATATAAATGGCTTGATAATCAGCAAGGTCTTTATCAATTTCGATATTAGCTAGGAGGTCATGAAGACGTGTTTCTTTTTTAACAGCAAAGTACGATGGCCCTAAATAGCTGCCTGCGACTTGTATATCTAAAACTTGAGCACGTATGTCGTCATTAAATATAAGTTTATCACCATCTTTTAGCGTAAAGTGTTTAAATTCACCGTATGGCAAGTACACAGAAAAAGGCCCGTCGTTTCTATCCCCTGAAATTGCTACGTGGCTTACTTTAGCCATAGGTAGTGCAAACTCAGCTAATTGTTCGCCAGTTGCTTGGCTGCCCTTAAATTCAAACCTAAATGGAGCTCGTACACTCCCTGATACAACTACGGTTGCTTTTTGACGCTCTACTAAAATTACGTCACGGTCTTTAAAATTAAATTTGGGGAGGTAACCTTTTAAAATAAAGTCATATAGGTCAATATTTTGGATTACTTTATTGTCTCGTAATACTTTTATGCTGCGGTAACTACCGCGTTCAGAGTCTATACCACCTGCGCGTTTGAGGTAATAAAGTATGCTATCTGAGGCGATACCGGCATATTGCCCTGGGCGAGCAACACTACCGCTTATATAAACGCTAACCGGTGTAGCGGTAAGCAAGTTTACGTAAATCTCAACGCTCTTTTTATATACTTGCTTAATTTTTTTTGTCACGTAGCTATTTAACTGGCTGGCTTTAACGTCTGCTACATATACTGGGCCAATGTTAGTTATAAACAAATTACCCTGATTATCTACAGTAATAACCTCTGATTGGTTAATTGCACCCCATAACCATATTGATACTTTATCTCCTGGTGCTATCGTATAGTCGTCATTTAGGCCATCTTGGCGTTCGCTTTCATAACCCCCAGCAAATAAGTTTGCACCGTAAGGTGGCGGTAAACCAGCCTCTGCAGAAGGTAGCAATTGCGAAGCCGACATTTCGCCCGGTAACATAGTCCCTGCGCGAGGCTGCGAATTGTAGGTACCGTTTTCTAATTGGTTTAACGAAACTTTTTCAGCAGCATATGCAACATTTGTCACTTGTAAGCTTATAGCTAACAAGACCAACGCATAAATTGATTTTAAATTATGGATAAAAGTGTTCATAGCAGCCGTTAAACTCCAAAGCTAATTTGGTTATTTTTATTTTCGATAACTTGCGGGGTCATAGACCATTGCTGAGTTTTTTCGTTTTTGCATACTGTTCGACGCTCTTTTTTTACTTTGTTGTTTTCATCACTTAAATATATTATGCGACACTGCGTGCCTAAAGCAGATGTATATTTTTTTCCTAAGAGCATCATTGTCCCATTGTAAATACTAACATATCCTTGTGGGCGGCCTTGAACTGCTTTATCTAGCTCACTAGGCAATGCATCTACTTTATTAGACTCTATAGGTTTATCAATAAGGGCAACTGAAGCTTTTATAACTGGAGGAGACGAAGTACAACCTAGTGTAAATAATAGAGGTGTAAGCAACGCAATTAAACTTTTATGTTTCATTTTATAATTCATAACCTTACGTATTAGAAAATTAGCAAACTAATGCTAACTATTTTTAAGCTCAATTTTATTCCATACACGCTGTGTTATAGCAGCATAACAAATAAATAAAATAATAAATGTGACTAGCATAATCCATTCAGGCACTAGAAATATATCAGCAGCACACCCTAGCACAGCCAGTAACGAGGCAAAACTAGAAATACAAATAAGTGCTGACGTACGACTATACCCTGCAGCCTCAAATAAATGATGTAAGTGCTGACGATCAGCAGAAAAAGCGGAGTTTCCAGATTTTAACCTGCGTATTATCACAGTAGCCATATCTAAAATAGGCACCCCCATTATATAGAGAGCGGTTACAGGCTTGAATGCAGGAGTTTCTAAGTTGACGCTTAATACCATTAACCACACCAATGATAAACCAATGAGCATGTTACCTGAGTCACCCATAAATATTTTTGAAAAAGACTTATGTAGATTTAAATTAAACATTAAATACGCAAGTAATGAGGCTATAAATAAAGTGGGGAGTAAAAACCAGTCATTTGCTACCCTGTTTAAAAAAAATGCTATAGCAGCAAAAGCAATTAAGCTAAGCGCACCCGCAAGCCCATCGATTCCATCCATCATATTTATTGCATTAATGCCGGCAATAATCGCGACTATGGTTACAACTATTCCAAATGTTCCAAGCTTAATTTCGAAATCACCTAAAAGATAACCAAGGCTATTTAAGTGCGTTTCAGTGCCAAATATCATTAAAGAGGCAACAATAACTTGCGCAACTAACCTCGTTTTTACAGATAAGTCGTAACGGTCGTCTAGCACCCCTAAAAATAAAACTAAGGCTGCAGCGACTAAATATATATTTAAATTTCGGCTATGCTCAATAAATAACACTGATGCAAGCATAATAGACAAATATATAGCTATACCACCTACTAAAGGTATGTGCCCTTCATGTACTTTGCGTGCGCATGGATAATCGACTAGGCCTGTTTTTATAGCGATAGGATTTACAATCTTTATTGCTACAAAAGATAATATAAAAGATATTGTTAGAGGTAACCAAAAGTCCATATTTAGGCCATTGAGACTGTTTAATCTTTATCAGGTAAATGTATATGCGCTTAAACAACTTTTATAGGGTTTGCATTAACCTACTAAAAAAGCCTTCATTAGAGCGTATGCTAAGCCCATTAAACTGTAAACTCAATTAAATTTGCTTTGTAGTAAAACGCCTAACAAAAGTAAGTACCTTCCAGATGTGTAATATAGTAACACTGTAAATTAAGAATAAAATAATAAACCCAAAAAACATTACAAACTCGGGTACATTAAGTAATTCTGCTATCACACCTACGCCTGAAAAAAGTACACTTAAAGTAAATATAATTATCAAAGCTGAACGTGAGCTAAACCCAGCCCGAAGAAATATATGGTGAAGGTGATCTCTATCAGCATGAAAGGGAGATCTCCCCTTTTTTATACGCCTAACAATAAGTGCGGCCATATCCATTAATGGTATAGCGACTATCCATAAGGCAGTAACAGGTCTAAAGCTTGCCGATTGTCCTT
Source organism: Pseudoalteromonas sp. S327 (assembly GCF_005886415.1). Lineage (NCBI taxonomy): Bacteria > Pseudomonadati > Pseudomonadota > Gammaproteobacteria > Alteromonadales > Pseudoalteromonadaceae > Pseudoalteromonas > Pseudoalteromonas sp. S327. Next base: position 9,443 of record NZ_PNDP01000032.1, read on the forward strand.
GAGTGTTGGTCACTAGTAACCATACAACCGTAAAACCTATAAACATACTACCAGCGTCTCCCATAAAAATTTTTCGATAACGGGTTCCACAAAAGCCTAGGTTAAAAATTAAATATGGAATTAATGCAACTACAATTAACACGGTAAATAGGTTTTCTTTTTGGTTTAGCAGTAACAAAAGGGCAATTGCACCTAAAGTGTTAATGGCCATAGCCCCTAAGAGGCCGTCTATCCCATCGACCATGTTAAAAGCGTTTATTAACCCAATGACTGCTAAATAAGTAAAAAAGATACCAAAATAACCTAACTGTACATCACCAAAATAAAAAATATCGCCAAGTTCTACAATATAATTATCTATTGCTATTATCATGAACGTTGCAACAATAATTTGGAAAACAACTCTAAATTTCACGCTTAATTCGTGTTTATCATCCATCACACCAAGCAAAACCATTAAACCAGACGCACATAAATAGCTCGTTAGTTCTTGATTAAAAGGCAGCCAGATACTGCATGAGATAGCAACACTTGCAAAAACAGCGACTCCACCAATAAGCGGTACGTGTCCATCATGGTGTTTACGCTCATTTGGTTTGTCGACAAGATTATACTTAACTGCAAATGGTCTAAATAATTTAATGGAGCAAAGCGACAGAACAAATGATGAAATAATAGCTAAAATAAATTCCATACGCCCTCCTATGCTGTGTAATATCTTAATGATAAATTATTAGTACTCATGAAAACCCATTTTTATTGTTACGCGCAATCTTAAGCGATTTATAGTATTTTTCTATAAATACGTGACTACTAACTTATGGCGCTTTTAAATGCGGATAAACCAATTGATATGAATATTATCAACAGATTCCTTCCCTTAAGCTTAAAGCATCCTGCTTTAAATTAACCCTAACCACTACTGCGTATCTAAACTTAACGCACCCATAAAATGAGTGGAGTTAAATTCTACTTTAAATCAAATAGTCGGAGATTCTAACATAGCTTTTTTTGTAAATCACAACTGTTTACACTGAGCTTGCAATTTACGAAAGCTTTTCAACTAAAGTCATACATTGAGTAGCTATTACGTTTTAATATCTCTTTTTACCCTACGTGTATTTACAAGCGCACATTTGAGCTATGGCAACCTAAATAAACTTAGGTATAATCCCTCCACTAAAATCAAGTACGTCACTAATTAAGCAGGGAAAAATAATGGGCAACGCTGATAAAGCTTTTGAGAGCTTACCGCCTCCAGAACTGAGTGAAATAATAAGCTCTATATGGTCTTTTAAACTTTATATCTTTGCAATTTGCTTTGTCTGTGCAGTTATCTCTTTTTTTGTAGCCATAAATACTCCCAATACCTACAGAGCTGAAACATTACTAGCCCCAACACAGTTGCTTCAAGGGCAAAGCTCACAAATGGACTCACAGCTTGGAGGTCTTGCTTCTCTTGCCGGTTTAGGTGACTTAACAGATGACGACTTTAAAACAGAAGTTGCCCAAGCAAAAATGTTAACCAAAGAGTTTGTATATGCGTTTATAAAAAAATACGACCTAGTTGCTCCTCTTATTGCCGCTAAGAGCTGGAATAAAGAAGAGCAGTCATTTACATACGATTCAGAAATATACGACACTAACAACGCTAGCTTTTTACTCCCAGAAGATACAAACCCATATTGGCTTGCCTATAAAAAGTTTGAAAGCAACCTGCTAATAGATACAGAAAAAAATGGATTGGTGAGAATCTCTTATGAGCATATATCTCCTGTACTCGCGCAACAAATTGTGACCAATTTAGTTAAAGATATAAACGCACAAATGCAAAGTTATGATATAGAACAAGCAGATAAAAGCATACATTACCTCAACGAAAAACTAACACAAACTCGTATTGCGGATATGGAAGCGGTTTTTTATAGGCTAATAGAAGAACAAACTAAAACAAAAATGTTAACCGAAATAAAAAGTGAGTATATATTTACTACTTTGGATCCGGCTATTATTCCTGAAGAAAAGGCAGGTCCTAAACGTGCTTTCATTATTATAGTAAGCATTTTTTTAGGTGGTATTTTTGGAAGTTTTATAGCCCTAATTCGCTTTTATAAGGCTCGCTAATGCAAGCCCCTTTAATAACAGTTTATATGCCAACGCATAATAGGCTTAACAACCTAAAACGTGCTGTACAAAGCGTGCTTAGTCAGTCTTACTCTCAGTGGGAGCTTATTATAGTCAACGATGGTTCATCTGACGGAACCTTTGACTACTTAAATGAGTTAGCGCTCACTGACCCACGCATTATTGTTTTTCATCATGAAACAGCGCTTGGCGCCTGCGCTGCTCGTAACAAAGCAATTAACACAGCCTCTGGTGAATTTATAACAGGCCTTGATGACGACGACGCATTCACATATGACAGGCTTTCCTATTTTATGGATAACTGGTCTGATTCATACACCTCGTTATGTACTCCTGTAACCGTATGTAAAAGCAACTCAAAAGTTGAGCACAATTTCTTTATAGGCGAACTTACCTTAAACGATATCCTTGTAGTGAATAAAGTAGGCAATCAATTGTTTTGCAAAACTGAAAACCTTAAAAGTATTGGTGGGTTTGATACTAAGTTTAAAGCATGGCAAGATTACGACACGTGGATTAGATTTTTCAAACATTATGGCACCGGCCTAAAACTACCTAAATCCACCTATCTACAATACGAAGAACAATGTGATACAAGTATAACGCGCTCTCCAAACAGGCTTACAGGGTTTAAGCAGTTCTTAAATAAACACTCGCTATTAATGGACAACAAGCAACTAAACGCCATGAAATGTTGGGAAGCAATTATATGTGGCAATTGGGTGTCGCTTAGTTTGCTAGTAAATTCACATAAAGATATTTATAAGTATGCACTGCTTCACAATATGAAAAGATTACTGGGACGTTAGGTGTTAACATGCACATTTTTTTTGTTTTTGAAGACTTTTGCTTAGGTGGTGTAGAAAGGGTAACCGAGCAGCTTATAACCGGTTTGCAATCAATTCATAACTGTAATATTACGATTGTGTGCGAACAAAAAAGTGGCGACTTAACGGCTCGTTTTAAAGAACTAGCGCCAATTTACGAATTGGGTAATAAAAATAAATTTATAAATTTTCGCCAAATATCGCTCGACTTAAATCCCGATTTAGTTGTATTCACTAAAGGCGGGCTATCTAAATATGGATTATTTATATCTAAAAAAATAAAAAAAATAGCCATACAGCATACACCTATTAATCTTCCTCAGGAGAGCAGATTTAAAAATGTCGTTAGGCGCTTAGGTGCCACATTCCTGTACTCCCAGCTGGACGCTGTAGTTTGTGTATCAAAAGGTATTTTAACAAACTTAGTAAAACTAAATGTTGTATCAAAAAATAATGTGCATTGTATTTACAACCCTGTACTAGATGAGTCAATTAAACAATTAGCAAACAAAGAAGTTAAATACAGTGATTACTTTGTGTGTGTTGGTAGATTACATCATCAAAAAGGTTACGATTTCCTTGTTGATGCGATTGGCAAGGCTAAGCAAACAAACCACGTAATAAAAGTCGTAATTATTGGCGATGGTCCTGAGCTTAAAAATTTAAAAAAACTGATAAGCGATAAAAGTTTAAGTGACAATATAATTCTTCATGGTTCAACAAATAACCCATATAAATATATTGCCAATGCAAAGGCAATATTACTGACCTCACGATGGGAAGGCTTACCCACTGTTTTAGTCGAGGCCGCTTATCTAAATACACCAATAATAACGTTTGATTGCCGATATGGCCCTAAAGAGCTGACTAACAATGGTAAAAATGGCTATTTAGTTGACTTTTTAGATACAGATCAACTTGTAAAAAAAATAATCACTGTAAACGAAAAAAGAAACCTATTGCCCTCACCTGCCGTGGATGATTTTTTATTACCTGCAGCCACACAATACTATTACACATTATTCAAATCACTATTATGAACGAACAGCTTAATAATAAAATACACTCTGGCGATCGCTTTATTGATATTCGAAACAGTGCATTTGAATCAAAAAATTCAACTGTCATTTCGTTTCTCAATCCCTTTTCGTATTACGAAGTAGTTAAAGAAGAAAGTTTAATTAATGACGTTGATATTTATTTTTCTGATGGCGCTTTGCTATGCATTCTTCACAACTTATTTTTACCCAAAATAACCAGGGCAAGCTTTGACTACAGCTCAATTGCGGAGCCTTTCTTACAGTATGTAGCAACAAAAAATAAACGCATTGCAATTATAGGTGCCACTACTGACGAAAATACACTGGCCGTTATTAACCTAAAAAAGCAGTTCCCTAACTTGAATGTTGTGTACCAGCGAGATGGATATATCAATGACCCTGATAAGACAATTAATGAGCTTAATTTGCTAAAGCCTGATGTTGTGTTAGTCGGTATGGGTACTCCATATCAGGAACATTTTTCTATAAAGGTAAAACATCAACTGATTAAATCAGCTGTTATTATTACTTGCGGTGGTTTTTTAACGCAAACATCCATAAAACCCGATTACTATCACCCTTTAGTGAAAAAGCTTGGGTTAAGATGGCTACAACGTATGGTATTGCACAAGCATGTGCGCGACAGAGTATTAAAAAAATACCCTAAATTTACAATAAGCTATTTATATAAAATGATTGGGTTTAAGTTTGCAAAAAAATAATGTTCCTCTAAACACTGCACAATGGCTAGTGCTATCGACATTATTTGTTTTATGTTACTGGCCTACGTACTTTATTTTGTCTATAGAACCGGCTGTAATGCAGAAGTCTTACTTTTTAGTTATGCTTGGTTATTTAGTTTTTGTAGTGTTTGCTACAAGGACTACAGCCACAGTCCCGAATGTGGCCTATATTTATTGCCTTCCACTTTTTGCAATGATAATGAGTTTCCCTTTTTCTATTGAGGAGTTATCGAGCTTTCACTTTTCTGTCCTAATAAAGCCTATTTTACTATTTTCATATGTTATTTGTTTCTATTCGTTACTTGCGGAAAATTTCGGCTTTAATGGTGCTTTAAAAGTTAAGCAAGCTTTAACTTATATCTTTCTCATCCAATTAATAGTTATTGTATTGCAAATAGTTTTTGGTGATATTACAGCATTGAAAATACTGAGCTTCAAGGACGTTTATAGTGGCTTTGGTTTTAGAGCCCCTGGCACTTTTGACTGGGTATATATTACCTGTTATTTCTTAAGCTTTTTTTTAGCTATTCATATTATTGAGTTTTTCTTTGGTAAAAAAAGGAAAACAGCAGCTCTATTTGTAACTTTAAGTTTGTTAGCCATATTTTTATCTCAATCCAAAACTGGTTACTTAGCCACTATAATAATTGCATTATACTTTACGCTTTTATCTATAATTTTAAGACTAGGTATTGCAAAGAAAATTTTTTTAAGCATGCTTATTCTTTTTACATTATTTATACTTTTTATTATTTATTTTGATATTAATCTTGATTACATCACGAGATTTATAGATCTACTCCAACAGGGGCATTTAGATGGCTCTACATCGACTCGAAAAGGTCAAACTCTACTTGCCTTAGATGAGGGGTTTAAATACTGGCATAGAGGCTCTCCACTAGCTTTACAAGGCATGATCATTGAAAACAGTTACTTAGATTACCTATTTCGCTATGGTCTGCTTGGTTTATTCGCTTTCACTTCTATGATTTTTATTTTTTATTTTTACTCACTCATGGTTTGCATTAAGTGTAAAAAGCTTTTTGATAAACAGTTAATTACTTTTGAGCTATTTCAATTAAGTGTTGGATGTCATGTTAGTTTTTTTGCCGCGTCATTATATTCATTTACAGGAACACCAGTGGATGCATACCGCTCAGCTTTGTGGTCAAGCTTTGTAATTGCTCTATTAGCTTTCATCAATAAATTGATTAAAGCGATAGCGATTGTGCCTGAAAACGCCCCCTCAGCTTTAATTGCAAGGGAGTGCCAGTAATCAAGCCCTGTAACGCCAGCTAAATATACGACGACACTACGTAATAAACAGAGTGAAGCTACTTAAGAACAAGCTTTACCAAGAAATAAATATTAAATTTAATAAGCCATATAAACCCACATTCGCGGTTAACATGATAAAAAAGTTTCTTTTTGATATGTTTTTATCGTAGCTACGAAAGTAGAAAAATGATCCTATTGTCAGCGCAATTTGTAATACAGCTACCCCTAACGCAAATTGATTTATATTGTTAAATTGTGCGATAAAAAATAATGAAGTTACACTAATAAAAGCAGATATCATACTCCATTTAAATTCAATTTTAGTATTACCCTTTGCTTGTGCTATTACGCCAAATAAACTGCCAAAGGGAGCTACAAGGCCTAATATAAATAGTATGCATAGTACGGGGAGCGATTTGCTGTATTCACTAAAAAATAAGCTTACTAAGGTAAGTAGCCCTGCTACATAGAGTAGATATAGGGTAGAATTTAATATTAATAGCGTTCTGGTTGAACGGTTTAGTACGCTGTAAAACTTTTCTTCGTTACTTTGAAGCTTAGCAAGCTTTGGGTAAAGCATTCTGGCGATTAGGATCCTGATAAATTTAATAGGCTGCATTATTAATTCTTTTGCAAAAGAATACAGGCCTAAGATTTCGACCCCCATTACCTTACCTATAATTAACTGATCTAGCTGTGTCCTCACTTGGCTTACAATTTGTGAGCCCATTTGATAACTGCCGAATTCAAGCGCTGGCTTAATTATTTTTAGGTCTAATGTAAATGTAGGGTGCCATGTTTTTTCTGCATTGATTATAAAAATAATATAACGTGCAAAGTTCATTATAAGATACGAATAAAGGTATGGAAAAATACTGGGTACACCTAATTTTATTAAGGTGAATGTAGAAATTAGCATGCCAAATTTAACAAAAATATCAATTTTTGCCAAAACGACGTTTTTTTCACTTTTGATAAAATTAGCTTGGTATTGCGCCGATATAGCCAATAAAATGAAGTTAAAGGCCATAATATACATGCTTTTTGCTATATCACTGGACTTGTAAAAGCTTTCAACTGGCGAAGCCAATAGCAAAATAATTATGCTCGCTAAACCACCTAAAACACAATTTGTAAAATACAGAGTAGAGCTTTCTGCTCGGGTTAAATGCTGCTTATATATAAAATAATTAGACAACCCCATATCTTGCACTAAAAATGCAATTGCTAAAAATACATTTACAATAGCTAATACACCAATTGCTTCTGGGCTTGTGTAATACGCTAGCATTGAAAATATTAAAAACTGTACACCTCCTGCTACCCCTGACGATAAAAATAACCAAGCTCCCTGCTTTTTATTGCTCATTAACCTTTTCCAATATCCCTATAAACTCTTTGTAAAGTTTGGTTTGTTCAAAAGAAGCATCAATCCTTTCCTTGGCTTCTTTACGTATTTTTTCGATATTTATTTCATCATTTGCTATTTTTAAAGCCACTTTAGCTATTTCTTCGGCATTACGCTCTGGTACTAAAAAGCCACTTTTCGAGTCAGTTATTAATTCTGGTATACCACTATGGTAAGTAGATACAGCAATTAGGCCCATGGCCATAGCTTCCATTAAGGACACTGGAATGCCTTCCATATCTCCTGACTTTGCTGTTATTGATGGCAATAAAAATACATCTGACTCATTAAGTAGCTCTGAGACTTTATTTTGTGGCTGAAAGCCTAATAATTTTACATTTTTTAATGCTAATTTAGCTATTTGATTTTCAATATCACTTTTTAATTCGCCGCCACCAATAATACTGTATTCAAACTCAACTCCTTGGTTTTGCAATATAGCCATTGCATCTAGCGCGTATGTAAGCCCTTTTTTTTCTGTAAAGCGAGCGACGGTGATAATTTTAAGCTTTTTAGATAAAGGCTTATCAAAACTCCTACACTTAAACTGCTTACTATCTATCCCCATGCGATTGACTTTTATTTTATTCTCAGGACAGCCTAGCTCTTCTAGCCTACTCCTCCACAGGTCACTAATAGGAACCATAAGTTCGCCGGTCATAAAGAGTTTTTTGTAGTCATCTTTGAATACTTTTAATATGGAATAGACAGAAATATCCGAACCATGGAAGATCGTTACAAGTTTACCCTTTAATAAATTTAGCTCTCTTAATTTGTTTGCTACTACGCCTGCAGTACCAAAATGGGCAACAATAACATCAGCTTTATATACCTTGCTATTTCGAGTAACAATACTAGGTAATAATAGTGACCGACTATGGATCCCAAAACGATTAATATTTAATGCTTTTAATTTATTTTTTATGTTTAGTGGCTTAATTGTATTTAATATACGTTTAGCTCTAATATTAATCGCGCTATCTTGTGTTAATTCGCTTGTTAAGTAAGTCGTTTTTTCTATTAGTGAGTAGTCTATTACAGATTGGTGGCACTGCGCTATATTACCCTTGCGAGTAGCAATAATATTGACTTCATTTCCAAGTTTGATCAGCCCAATGATCTGATTAATAACAAATGTTTCTGAGGGTTCTGGAAATTGGTTCAAAAAGAACGTGATTTTCATTTTTTTCCGCTGATATTATTCAATGTATTTTGTACCATCATCCTTACTTTTTGCCTTTCATGTTCAACCTGAACATTCATTTTTACTTTAACTTGCTCAATGTTGTTTAGTACTTCCTTTGCACTAGTTAATAAATTACCATCAAATAAGGTACTAATATCTTTTGAAAGCTCGGGCATTTCCAGCTGCGCCATAATGCCTTTAGATTTGTGCTCGTAATTTATCGCAATTGCAGGCGTGCCAAAGTTCATTGAAATAATGGCGCTGTGTAGGCGAGTACCAATCGTTAAGATACAGTGGCTCAAGAAGCTTCCTATTTGTACATCGTTAAGTTCGTCCATAATGACATGACATTCAGGATTTTGTGTTAACGCTTGCACTTTTAAGGCAATCATACGGTCATCTCGCCAGTAGCTGTCTATACCTGTGCCTGTAGAACATATTACAACTCGATAACCTTCTTGTATTAGCGCGTTTATTAAATCAGCAAAACGCTCTTCGTACTGAGCCTGAGTAACGCCTAACTGGCGATCAAAGGGGGCTAACTCCCTTAACGTAATAGCTATGACGGGTTTGTTTTCTAAAAGCTTGGCTAAATGAGGAAATAATGTAATTGGCGTATTTGGAACAATCCAAGCTGTATCTGCGCCTTTCGTTACTTTAATATCAGCAACGTTAGATTTTTTCATTAAACCGTGACTCAACTCTTCCCTTAGCGCTAAAACTTCCACCCGTGAAAAAACAGTACTGGCTAATTTTGCATAACGTTTGCTATTAAAAGGCCCAACAGAGTGACCAATTAAAAATAGTTTTTTCTTAGCCAATAGCGCGCACAGAGCACTTTCAAATTTGGCTGGGCCATATAAGTCAACAAAGTTTGAGCCACCAACCTGAATGATAGCATCGTAATTATGCATTACATTAATTTGTTTTAATATGTGTTTTGGTAAATTAACAAAGTCTTCTTTTTTTAGCTTTCTAGCTAAATAATAACCCAAAAACCGACGGCTAAACCTTTTATACACTTTATCTATAAATGAAGTTGCGCTGTCGTGGTACTGCTCGATAGGGTCTACGGTTAGTGTTTCATCAAGAATGTAACTTGAGCTCACAGGATAACGACTGTAAGCATCAATCATTACATCAGGATGCTGCAGTCTTAGTTCAGCCATTAAGCCTCTTAAAATTGCTGCGTCTCCTCTATTACCACACGTGTGATTACCTATTAATAATAACTTCATTCATTTACTCATTTAATTGTAATTGGTGCGCTGTATAGCTCGGCCATAGCTTCACTGAATTCATCCACTTCAAAGCTCTCGTTTACAACTTTTGTGGTAATTAACATAACTAGCTCAGTGCGGTCCAGTGAATCTACATTGCTTTTAAACAAGTTACCTATAATTGGGATTGTGCTTAATAACGGTACACCATTGTTATACTTATTTTTCTTTTCTTGAATTAAGCCACCTAACGCTACTGTTTGGCCATCTGCTGATAAAATTTCAGAAGTGATCGCACGGTTTGTGATTGTAGGTGATGAACTCCCCCCAAGTTCATTTGGGTTTGCATCACTCACCGACATTGAAACACTCAATGTAATTACACCTTGAGAGTTAATAATGGGTGAGATAGACACATTTACACCTGTAGAGCGATATTGCACAGAGTTAGATACTGCACTGTTGTTACCCAGGCTTTCTACTGTTTGCGTAATAATAGGCACTTGATCACCAGAGGTAATCGTTGCTGACTCACCGTCTCTTACTATTAAGTATGGTCTTGATATAACACGGGCATCGCTCACGCTGTCCTTCCAGTTGAAGGTTGCTTGCCAGTTACCACTTAACACCGCCCCAGCAATACTTCCGGAACTAGAAAGAGTTGCATTACTAGCAGAAAGCGATTCATTAGAATTTGAATTTTCATAAAACCAGTCTATACCAGATGACATACTATCACCGAGTGTTACTTCCAAAATAGTCACATCAAGAATCACTTGTCCGGGTAGTACATCCATTTTTTGCATTAACGATTCAACTAAGCGGTATTCATCGTTTGTTGCATAAAAGATCAGCGCATTTTGCTGCTTATCTAGGCTATAACGCATAGTACCGGTAGTACCACTAGATTTATTACTGTTGCCTTCACCTTTAGGCCTTTGTGTAGGTGTTTGCCCTGACAATAACCCATTTATCGACTCTAGCATTTCATCAGCTTTAGCAAACTTTGGTTTGTAGACAAAGTACTGCCTTTCATCACCCGCGATTGGCACATCTATTTTATTTGCCCAAAATGTAATTCTGTCGATTATTTTTTCACTCGCCGCATACGCTACAAATGCGTTAATACGAGGAATAGGAACAAACGAGGCATCGCCCTCTTTTGACACTTGCATTCCATCTTCGATTAACAGCTTTTCAATTTGTTCTATCCCTTCAATAGGCGAAATATTAGCAAATTCTATCAGCCTAATCTGTCGACCATATGCACGAGGTACATCTAGCATATTAATTATTTTCATAGCGCGTAAAATTTCAGCTCGCTCGCCTTCTAAAATAATTAACTTTTGTAATGAATTAACAGTAACTTGGGCTGTGGATAGCTTTTTCATTATGCTAGTAATGTTTCGGCTACTACTATAAACATAAGGCACAATCTGTGTGATAGCACCCGATATGTCAGGGATATCCGCGGTATTATTCCCTATACCAATTGCTATTGAATTCTTTTTATCTGAAGACGTTGCTTTAGAAAGATATAAAATATTATCTTTTCTTAATGTCCTTATTGCACTTTCTTCGAGTGTTCTTATCACAACCTCATAAAATGCAGCTCGTGATATAGGGCTCGATATATTTAATGTTATTTTTTCACCTGATGCCGCCAATTTCGGCGCAACCACGTAGTTAATATCTAAAAGGTCGTCAAATACACGGCTTGTAAACTCTTTTATAGACACTTCATCTGCAGAAAAAGTAATCGGCTCTCCGGTTAGTTTAGGCGCTTTTTTAGCTTCTTCTTCTAAACGCGTTATGCCACCTAAATCTTGAACTTTTAATGAACTAAATTCAGCCTGCGTTTTAGCTTGCTCTTTAGCTATCTGCTCTTGTGTTTGTTTAATACCTGTTGTTTTTAGTATTGATCTATCTACTGCTAAATCGTTATCTCGTAATTTACTTGTTGTTGTACAACCAGATACTGCTAATGCGACTAAAACTAAAAGAGATCCTTTTAATGGTTTATCAATCATTTTGTTACTTCCTCAACACCATTTGTTTTTGTAATACTGACAATCTCAGGTTTGTACATTTTCAGTAAAACTTGTTCACCATTGTTAGCTAATTCAACCGCTGCTGCTAAAACTTCTTGTAGCTCCATCGATTCATACTTATCTCCTTTAGAGAGGTTAATTAATTCCTCTCCATCAGGACTATTTATCCTTATCCTCGCATTAGCAATCTCACCGCTGGTGTAAACAGACACTAATGAAAGCGTAGCATCTATAATATCGGGACCTTTATCATCGTCCTCGTTGCTGTCTTTACCTATTTCTGTGTAATCAACGCCTAAGGTGCTCGCCAATTGCTCTATATCGAATTGAGTTTGTGCTACTCTACTTACATTTAATTTTACCGAAGCGGGCGCTTTTTTTTGATGACTTTGATTTCCGGGTAACAAAAAATCGCTTACCCATATAATTATCGCAATACATACGCATAAAAGTATTAGTATATTTCTCATGATCTTTTAAATACCCGCACAAACTCTATATTTGCAGTCACTTTATCAGGAGTCGCTTTTGTGCGCGAGAAAGAAACTTGCCTGACACGATTACCTTTCTTAACGTTTTCGAGTTCATAAAGTAAATTTAGAACCTCGTTATAACTGCCTGATACGTTGAGTCTACCTGCATAAACAGAGTATGCATCGTTGATTTTTACTTCTCGAAAAGGGGCTTTGTTATTAATACTCAACTCATACCGCTCTACAGCCGCATCAATGACCTGAAGCCATAATAATGCAGGGTCCTGATTTTTATCTAAAGTAGGCAGCTGTGAGAAATCACTTAAGTTAGCTGCGATCGACTCGGAATTATTTTGCACCTGCTTATCTGAAGCTAGCAAGCTCTCCTGCTTCACTACTATTTTCTCTAAACTTTTTAGCTCATTTTTACTCGAATCTAACCAATCTAGCCAAGGGAAAACCAAAAATTCAAAACTTAAAAGCAACGCTATAGATATACCGCCCCACTTTTTTATAGATATAGATGATGCATTCACTTCCATGTCACCTCAATAGTAAACGTTTCCAAACCTTGTTTGTTTTTTGTAACCGCTCGCGAAAATTTAGCCTCTTTGACAGATTCAGCACTAATTATTTGCTCAAGTATTTTTGTTGCGGAGTTCTCTGTTGTTCCAAATAGCTCAACTCCGGTAGGGATCACTTTAACTCGCTCTATAAATACATTATCGTCTTCTAGTTTTATTTGGCTCAACTTATCAAGCACATTTGGATTAGTCGCTAAAAATTCGATTAAACCCGACGCTAAAGTTAATTCCTGATTAGTTTCTTGACGCCCAGACAACACCTTTGTTACTGCCGCTTCATTTTGCAGCTTTTTATCAGCGTAATAATTAGTAGCTAATATTAGGTATGCACTCATCAAAATAGCTGTTGCACTTAATAATGATATTATTGCTATTAGCAGGTTTCGATTGGAAAGCTTTTCGAACTTACTTACAGCTCTATTATTTAAGCCAAATAAACCCAATACGCTTAACCAGCTTAACCTACTTACGTGGCCTGACAAGTCAACCTTTTCTACGTTATGCTTTATCAGTAAAGGCTGTGCTTCTGTTTCGGCAGTATCAGAATATAGAGGGACTATTAATTGGCAATCTGACGGAACCTTGCTCAAAACATCTTTAGGTACAACAAAATATGATACTGTAAATTGATTACTCTGCAGAGCTTCTATTGACCAATAAAAATCTCCATCCATAGGTGGTAATTGCAACTTTTCAGCTTGAATTATACTTTTTAGTTCAGTTATTGAGGTGTTCTCATAAGTCCGTGTTGTCGCCCAGAAAAGGTTACGATCCAAAAAGCAAGCTGTCATTAATCTCAGCTTGGGTTTACTTAATATGGTTTGCGATACAATACACTCTGCTGTCAGATGGTACTTGTAGTGGCAAAAAGCAGAGGGTGAACCTAACTTTTTTAATAAGTTGTTCATTATCTAAAAATCAACTCTTCATCTGTTATGGAGTATGGACGGAAGGATTCCTGTCCCCGTAATAAAATAAACTTTTTTGTTATTGAAATATTGTTATTTGAAGAAATTTTAATGAGGAAACGTCCGCTAGGATAACTTATATCCCCTTCTGATGTACTTTGCGCTCCCTGTTCAGAAATTCCTAGTGCGGAGTATAAAGATTTAGGCGTAAATTGTCGAACTATGTAGTCTCCCCCATACATTGTAATATAAGGTTGTATTTGTTCATATAAAGCTTCGTTGTCTAAAACATACATCAGTTCTTTCGTTGTTTGAATAACTCCATTTTTAGGAAGCTCAGGTTGGGAGTAATCGCCTTTTTCAGCCCCCTCTAAATGTCTGAAGTTATCCTGGTCCTGCCAATCATCAAGCCTATCTTGAATTTTTAAAAGCTCTGTCTCTCCCACGCCTTGCAAGGCCAATAAGCGGTTAAAATCTTTTTTATTAAATGGCACTAGAGAGACTAACCCACTTATATCTTGTACCGAAACACTGTACTCTCCTAGCTCTTTAGCTTCACCTGTAAAGCTTTTAGTAAAATCATTTTTAATGGGCTTTCCTAAGTAATCAGCTCTAGGACCTAAAATATTAAAGTTACTTGTCATGTAACTGTAAATAATTTCTGCTTGAGCGGTTTCTAGATTTAAATATGCATCTGTATTTTGCTTCACCATACCAGCCAAGCGGGCATTATTTTGTCCTTGGCCAGACATATACAGCATGATAACCGCCATTACAGCCGTAATCATTAAAACAACAATTAATGCGACTCCTCGGTTCGTTTTAACCTTCGAAAGCATTGCTTGCCCCTAACTCAAAAGAAGTCAATTGAGGTACTTTAATAAGGATATCTGACTGGCCCTCTATGGAAAATCTAATATATAGTGGCATTAGCTTTCTTTTAAAAGCTGAGAATGAAGTACTCCATGATGGCTTTGGCTTTACTGTTACATTTAAATATTCAGAATAAAAATTGCTTAATTCAAAGCTATTTTTCCAGCCAAAGTAGCTAATTGATAAGCCTTTACCTGACAAATAATTAATCGGAGTACTGCACGTGTTATTTATAAGCTCTATATCTTCTAGTAAGAACATACCATATTCTATCTCACAATATTGCACCGTATCGTCAATCACTTTTAACGACGCCACAGCCAAAGGAGAATTAACTTGTATAGGGGTATCGGTGATAAATGAAAAGCCATAAGCATTACCATGAAAAAAAGGAACCTGTTCCGCAAGCTCAGTCCTAAAAATAAATGGAATAAGCGAGTGGATTTGGTTATTAATTAATTTAATTGTGGACAATTTTTTAATTTGGTAATTCTTTTCTGATTTGGTTAGCTCACTAACAGAAAAGCGATAACTTGTAACTGATATACTCATAACTAGAGAAAATATTACCATTGCGACGAGTACTTCGATTAACGTAAAAGCCAACTGCCTCCCTTTATTGCTTCCAATATACATCTTTAAATCTCAATATTGTCTTTTCTTGGCTTTTCTGACTAACAGTTACTTCGTACAGTTCTAAATTATCCTCTTTTTTGTCAGTATCCTGTGTCGTTTCGGAGGAAATAAAACGCACTACAGGCTTTGATTCAATCACCTCTACATGCCATTTATATTCATTAGTGCCTATCTTATAACTACCTTGCGTTATATTTTCATATTGATATTTGTAACTCACAAAATCTTTTATATATTCGGCAAGTAAACCCCGAGATATATTATTTTTTAGCTTTTGCTCATGTAGCATTGACGCTCGAGATACAAAACTAATTGCGCTAACAGCTATAAATAAGATAATAGAAGCAATTAATACCTCTATAAGCGTCATTCCCTTGCTATATCTCAATTTTTTCTCTCTTTTGAGTTCCATTTATGCCAATCGTTATTACTACTTTATTGAAGTAGCTTTGTGCATCAAAAATAAAAGACTTATCTTGTAATGTTAATTTATTAAATTCAATTTTTTTAATTAACCGCTCTAGATTCTCAGCGTCTTTATTTTCATCTTGTAAATTTTGTTCATCATCAAGATTTTTCGTTTCATCTTTGATTTCATTCATTCCTGCATCAGATTGCGGTATTTTTTGTTCGTAAACTCTTAATGTATTTTCGTTTAAAACTAACTTTAATGAACCGCCCTTATAAACACTGTACTCTTTAGCAAAAGTTATAATTGAATAGAGCTGTTTTTTTTCGCTATAGAGTTTAGCTTGATCAAATTGTTTCCACATATTTGGTAGAACAAACGATGTTGCTAACCCAATCAGCACCAATACGATAAGGAGCTCTATTAATGTAAACCCTTTATATTTAGAATGAGACATCGTTTATCGATACAATACTAAGCAACATGGTGATAACCACAGAACCTACTACTCCACCCATTACTAAAATCAGTAATGGTTCTAGCATAGCTGTAAATTTAACAAGCCATTGCTCAAAACTTAATCTTGAGCGTTGAGCTATTTCGGTGAATGAGCTTGTAAGCGTGCCACTTTCTTCACCCACGGAAATTAGCGAAATACCAATATCATCAAATAACGTTAATTTAGCTAACTCGTCACTTAATACGCCGCCAGCAGATACTGATAATACAATATTTTTTAAGCTTTTCTTTAATTTAGGATTTATTACGGTTTCACTGGCTAGCTGCAACCCCGAAGATAAACTTACGCCACTTTCTAATGTCAACTGCAATGATGTGGCAAAGCGTATTCGATCTGATTGCTTAATTATAGTGCGTATTAAAGGCAAGTTTACTGTTGCCTGTATCATTTTTATTTTAAACTCATGATTTTGAAAGGCAAAAATAAGGCCCGATATCACTGCTAAAATGCATACTAGTAAATGAAGCTGATAATTCTGTATCCATTGTGATGCGTCAATAAGTACTTGCGTGTAAGTAGGAACATCATCGACGGAATCAAACATTGATGACATGCTAGGTATAACAAAGTTAAAAATAGCCCAAATAGCGGTAATACATACTATAAGTATAAAAAAGGGATATGTTATTGCTTGAATTACCTTATTGCGCAGCGCATTTTGAAACAAAAGGTTTTGGCTAAGCCTATTGAATACTTGAGGCAAGTTACCTGTACTCTCTCCTATTTTAACCATTTCTACAAATAAAGTAGAAAATGCCTCTGGCCTTTTTGCGAGTGCATCGCTTAATAAAGCGCCTTGTTTTATATCAGAAAGTACCGAGGACCATACCAAACCGATTGCCGATTTTTGATTTGACTTTACAAGCACAGAAAGTGCTTTATCAATTTTAAGTCCATTTTTAAGCAGCGTTGCTAATTGATTTGTCGATTGCTCCAGATCAGCTAAGGTGATTCTTTTTCGTTGCCTTGCTTGGTAAGTTGCATTTACCTTAATAACTAATTTGTAATCTTGTTTTAATTTAGAAAACGCTTCTTTTTCATTTTCGGCAGAGATTTCTCCGTTTACAGTTTCGCCGCTATGAGAGTAAGCTTTATACTTATATAGTTGGCTCATCCTGCCACCCTCATAACTTCTTCAACCGTTGTAGTCCCTTGGATTGCTTTTAATAAACCATCTTGCTTTAAGCTTCGCAGGTTTTTGTCTTCCATTAGTTGATAAAGGTGATCTAAAAGCTTTTCATCTTTAGGGATTTTTTTAATATCGCTATCACAAGGAAGGTACTCTAAAAAAGCAACACGGCCCGAGTAACCAGTATGCTCGCAATGATCGCAACCTACAGCTTGGTGTAACTTAATGTTTTGTAACGGAGCTAACTTATTAAGTGTATATTTAGCAATAAGTTCTTGGCTTTCTTCTTGCTCTAACGGTTTCTTACAATGGTTACATAAAGTCCTAGCAAGACGCTGCGCCATGATTGAAACTAAACCCGCATTAAGTAGGTATTCTTCTATACCTAAGTCCATTAAACGAGTATAAGCTGAGGGCGCATCATTAGTATGAACAGTACTAAATACTAAATGCCCTGTTAATGCAGATTGCAAAGCAATTTTCGCTGTTTCGTTATCTCGGATTTCACCAACCATAATAACATCAGGATCTTGGCGTACTATACTTCTTAAACCTGCAGAAAAATCAAATCCAATATCAGAATTTACTTGCACTTGGTTTACGCCGGCTAGTTGGTACTCAATAGGATCCTCTAAGGTGATAATTTTTATATCGGGTTTATTTATCTGGTTTAAAAAAGAATATAATGAAGTTGTTTTACCTGACCCTGTAGGGCCTGTCATTAAAATAACACCAGATGTACGCTTTAGATCTTGGTTTATATAATCTATTAAATCTTCCGAGTAACCTAAAGTACCTAAGTCAAACTTTACTGCATTTTTTATTAAAAAACGCATTACAACACTTTCACCTACCCCTAGTGGTAATGTTGAGCAACGTATATCTAAGTCTGTAGAACCTGCTTTCATTTCGATTTTGCCATCTTGTGGTCGGCGCTTTTCGGCTATATCCATACCTGATAAGATTTTTATTCTAGAGATAACGGCAAGCTGCAGACTATGTGGGATTGGATCAGCTTCTTTTAAAATGCCATCGATTCTATAACGGGCACGATATCGCCCGTCCACTGGTTCTATATGTAAATCAGAGGCACCCAACTTAACACCTTTATTTATAAGGCTATTCACTAAATTAACTGTAGGTGCCCCTAACGCGAGCTCTTTAAGTGCGGCTACATTATCTGATGAAACTATTAAATCGGGCTGCTGCTGGAAAAACGCTTTAAATTGCTCGCTGAGCAGCTCAAAATCTTTTTTTGATAAAGCAAAAAAATCTATTTCAAAATCTAGAAACCTTAGATAATCCAAGCCATCCATATTATGTGGGGAAGCAAACCCCAGCTTAAGCGTTTTATTATTTATTTCTAGTGGCAATAGCTGTGCTGAGAGTAGAAAGTCTGTATTGACAGCCTCTAACGCTTTTATATCTGCTTGATCTAGCTGCAGTGGCTGAGTCCACCTACCACACTTTAATAAATCAGCGTACATAGTACTTAGCTGATCTTCATCGATCCAACCAGAATTTAATAAAAGAACATCTAACTTCTCTGATGTTGCATTTTGGTATTCAAGCGCTTGAGACAGCCTATTTGCATCAATTAAATTGTGTGCGGTTACATATTCCTTTATTTTAGTATTCCACATCAGCGTCTTCACCCTCGCCACCTAATTTGCCATCACGCCCAAAGCTTTTTAAAACAAACATATCACTATTAGCTTCTGAGCTGGCAGAATAGCTATATTCGTTACCCCAAGGATCTAGTGGTATTTTTTGTGGGAAATATGGTCCATCCCATTGTCTTTTAGTACTTTGGAGTAACTCATTTAAGGTGTCGGGATAATAGCCAATATCAAGACGATATGAGTCAAGAGCAGTCGCGATTACTTGCATTTGCGCTTTCGCTGTCCCTTCTCTGGCAGAATCCACTTTACTAAACATGCGAGGTGCAACAATTGAAGCTAAAAGGCCTAAAATAACCATAACAATTAGCAGTTCCACGAGTGTAAAACCGGAGCTTTTAAATTTGTATTTCATAATCAAATCCATGACGTTTTGTTTTTTAGATAAAAAAGGAGGCTTTTTATTTAGCCCCCAAATTTATCACAGCTAAAAAGCAATGCAACTACATTCACTATTTAGATTTTGTTACTTCATCTATTACAGAACCAAACTTTTCTAAACTTCCAGCACCTGTCAATATTTGGTAATTAGTAATGTAATTACCTTCTTTTTTACCAATTATAAAGGTTGGCGTTGAAGATAGACCCAGTTCTGCAGCATCTTGTAGCGAACGGGTAACAACATTATGAACATCAGTATTTGCCAAACAAGCGTCAAACTGCTCTTGATCTAAGTTAAAATCTTTTACAATTTCATCTAAAGAGGCTTTAGCCATAGACTTGCCAAGTTCAAATAAACGGTCTTTTACGTTTTCGTATTGATCCTGTTCATTGGCACAACGCAACGTTACTGCAGCGTAGGGTGCTTTAGGGTGTAAACTTGCTAGCGGAAATTCACGTGCCGAAACAGCTAATTTGTTTGTATCAACATATTTAGCTTTTAACTCTGGCCATACTGTTTGCTGAAACTTTTTGCAATATGGACAGTGTAAGTCTGTAAACTCTATCATTACTACTTCAGCATCTTTACTACCAATCCAAATAGCTTCTGAAGATAATTCAATTTTTTCTGGTCGAACTAGCGCACCTAAGCCTACTTTAATAGCAACTTGTCTTTGCACTTTCTTTAATTGCGCAAGCTCTTTTTTTAACTCTTCACTTTCATTGTTTTGTGTGCTTTGACACCCTGATAAAATAACAACAAAACAAAGTAATAATAGCTTTTTCATTAATATTCCTTTTGATTAAAAAAAACCCCCGCTTAAGCGAGGGTTTATCAGTAAATAACTAAATTAATTAATTATTACTGGCTCCATACATTGCGGTCAAGTACTGGCATTACACGGTCAGAACCACCCACTACACGTTGTACAGATACACCGTGAACTGTGTCACGTGGTGCTGTTACAGTGAAAGTAAGTGAATGACGCTTAGTACCAGCAGCAGCGTTAGCACCTAAGTCACCTGCAGCGTAACCGCCGTCAGCGCCTGTGTAACCTGCTTGTTCAACAGCTTCTTCGATTAGGTCTGGAACAAAGTAAACTACTGAAGACTGAGCAGCAACAGTACCAAGTTTAACAGCTGTTACTTTACGGTTGTTAGTAGTACCGTCAGCTGACTCACCAAATACGTCTACAGTTACTTCTGCTGCTTCGTCATGCTCGTTTGTTACACGTACAAAGTTACCTTCGCCGTTTACAGCGTATGGTACTTTAAGTACTGCACCGTTAACACCGATTTCGTGTGAACGAACAGTCATCTCACAGTGGTCAATGTAGTTAGCATCGTCAAAGTCTAGTGTGTAGTTAGTATCAACAGCATAGTTAAAGTTCATTACGCCGTCAGCTTGAAGATTTGAAACTGCGTAGAAAACTTCGTTATATGCTGCACCATAAAGCGTTTCATCAGTAACAGGGCGAGGGTTAGCTTCAGCTGTACCGTTATCCCATGCTGGAGTAAACACATCTATAGCTTGAGTGTCGTATACGCGAGCAGCAGCTTTAGTTAAACCAAAGGTACCCCATACAGCGCCGTTATCAAGCTCAAACTGATCTTTTGGAACATTATCAGCGTCTAAACGTGCATTGAAAGCGCCCATACGTACAGATGCGCCAGGAGCACCTGAAGCAACGAATGAGGTTTCTAAGTAATCATCAACCTGAAGATCAATACTACGGTCTAAAAGTGCTTCACGATCGTAGAAAGCTGATTTGTAAACAACTTGAGTCTGACGAGCTACTAATTGATTTGCAGCTGTTGGATCAAACACGAATTCAGTACGCGCTGTAATAGCTTGACCTAATGAGTTAGTGCTTTCTGCATTTACATCAGCTTCAGCTGTCACAACGTCTTGGAAAGCGTAAAACTGCGCAGAAATGTCTGCAATTTTAGTGTTTGGAGAAATTGCACCAAGAATGCTGTAACCATTACCACCATCTGTAACAGCTTCAAGCGCTTTCAAGCTTACAGATGCCGAAACATCAGCAGTTGTACACTCATCATTAGCAATTAGGATACCTACAGGATCTACTTCGCTTCCTAAAGTACCATCGTCTTCACCAGTAGAAACACGAGAGAACGCTAAACGCGTACCCGCACCGATAGTAATACCAGCTTTAGTGATGAAAGTAATTTCAGACTCACCATCAACTTGACCATCTGAAGAAGCTACAGCTTCTATTCGAGCAGCACCGTCTTCATCAGTGTGCTTAACTAGGTGGATTTGGTTTGCGTTACCGTCGAACACAGCACCCGTTAATTTAAACTTAAGCTTAGTACCACCTGGGATATCAGTAGTTGGAATGTAAACGATTTGCTGGTCGCGACCTGCATCATTTACTGTAATATCATCGCCATCGATATCATCAAAATCGATTGGTAAGTTACCAGTTAGCTCGTATGCAATTTTTGTTTCATCGATAGGTGCTAAAGTAGTTTCACCAGCACCAGAACGTGTAATTTCACAAGCTGCGCCAGTATACTTTTGATCAAACGCTGAAACGCCAGCATTATCACCAGTTTTGTAAATTTCAAAACATGCTTCCGTACCAGCATATGCATTACCTGCTAACACAGCTGTTACTGCTGCAGGGATTAGAGCGAGTTTAGTAAAACGCTTCATTTTTATCTCCTTGACCTTTAAATGTGCCTGTATTAGCACGTTAGTTTTAAAACTGTTTTTGCTAACTAAAGCTAGTTAACATAAATATTCTTAAACTCATCCGATACTCCTCAAAAAGAAGTATCAGTTCGAGGTGTGGTAATTATGATAACTTAGGTTACTAAATTCAAGGGTTTATTAATAAAAATGTGTTGCAAAGCATAAAAAAAAGGTT
This sequence comes from Pseudoalteromonas sp. S327, assembly GCF_005886415.1. NCBI lineage: Bacteria > Pseudomonadati > Pseudomonadota > Gammaproteobacteria > Alteromonadales > Pseudoalteromonadaceae > Pseudoalteromonas > Pseudoalteromonas sp. S327. The sequence continues at coordinate 31,827 of NZ_PNDP01000032.1, forward strand.
GAATAATGTTCAACCTTTTGAATGTTAAGACTTTTAATTACTATTTTATTCGTAACTTTTTATGAACATTTGTCCCTAATTAAAGCGCACTTAAAGCAGCAACTGCGACACCTAATTGATATAAAACTTGAGTCGCTTTACTCCACAGAGTTAGTTTATCCATATGCTCTGCATTTAATGGCACTACTATAGTATCACCAGGCTCTAGCATCGTTGCTTCATTCGCTGCAAACCAGCTACTTTTGTTAGGCACTTTAACTGAGCCATTGGCTTTTATTATATAAATACGATCATCCGCTGCTCTGGATTTTAGGCCACCACTTTTATTTATGTAATCTTCAATTGATACGCCTCTTTCATACAAGTGCGATGTTGAGTAGTTAACTTCCCCTATTACACTTATAGAATCACGCTTACTAGGGACAAACAACATGTCTCCATCTTGTAAAACTAGCTTTTGTTTATTTTGTACTATTAATGGTAAATTAATGACTAAGCGCCCTATCGCTTTAACATTGGCTAAATCATCAAGTAGATTATTCATTTCGTCGTACGATAAAGAATTGCTGGTTATAGAACTTTGGAAGCTCTTTGAGGCTATATCGCGACGTAACTCTGTAGATAAACGAGCTAATTGCTCTTGCTCCTGCTTTTTTATAGACTTACGAGTGAAAACAGCGGCACTTTGCTCAGCAAATTGTGAAAAGCCACCCGCTCTTTTTAGTAAGTCATTTAAAGTCTCGCCTCGTCTTATGGTATATTCCCCAGGAAATTTAACCTCCCCTTTTAACTCAACTTTTACATTTTCTTGCCAATTTGGAATAGGGAATATATTTAAACTATCCTTACTTTTTAGCGTTACATTGTCGCGATTATCGCCACTAACGACACTTTGCAAGTCAAATTGTATGTGTTCAACCTCAGAGATATCTGATCCCGCTATACGTGTAATTTCTGCTTGCTTTACGTAAGCCGACTCTAACAAACCTCCTGCAGCAGCAATTAAGTCGCTCACTTTTCCACCTACTGACAACGGGTAAATTCCTGGGTAGGTTACATGCCCTGAGATTTCAACTAACTGCATGTTTTGGCTAAAAGAGGCTTGCTTTCGTAGCTTTGCAATAATTGGTTCTAAAAGATTAAAACGACTAAATGTTGCGTAATCTTCAGGTTTTAAGCTTTGCTCTTCCTCTTTTTTACGCTCAGTATATTCTGCTATTGTTAATATTTGATCATTATCAGTTATTAACTCTTGTTCCTTTTCGTTTATACCGATGTACTTTTCAAATTCTTTTTGTTGAAATTTTTGCCATTGCTGAGTTTTAAGTTGCTGAATGCGCTGCTTTTCACTTAAAGCCATATTAGCTAATGCCACTTGCTCAACTTCTTTCTCTTCGAATCGGCTAAAGATAATAACTTTATCGTTTGCTTGCAGCTTTAAGTCGTTTTTCTTATTTTTGACTATTGCTTGCGCTACATCAAATTGATGAATTTCTATGTCACCATTAATATTTATTTCACGAATAACCAGGCCATAGCTTAGATCAGCTTGTGGAAGTAGGTCGCCACGTACAGACTTTAAAACATCAGAAATTCGCTTGCCTGGTTGCCATTCATAACTCCCAGGGCGTGCCACAGCACCAATTAAACTAATAGAGTTTAAATATTGTTCACTTATTGAATTAAAACGTAAACGATCGCCATCTTGAGGGGTATAGTTAACTTGAGATTTTGTAAAATCAATAGAAAGAATTTCTTTTCGTTCAGCGTTAAAGCGCTCTACAACTGCATTTTTAGCATATGCTCCTGGTTTAAGCCCACCTGCCATAGCGAGTAATTGCTTTGCTGTTTCGCCCGCTTTTAGCTCAAATATTGCTGGGCGCTTTACTAACCCCTCAACAGTTACTTGTTTTCCTACGGGAGGAACAAAGACAACATCGCCTGATTTTAATACTATATCGTTACTACTGTCGCCTTCGATGAGTAAATCATAGAGATCGAAGTTAGTAATAACCTGACCAGAGCGCTTTACTTGTATATTGCGAAGTGAAGCTATATCTGATACCCCACCACTAACGAACAAAGCATGCGACACTGTAGTTAATGATGAAACACTATAACTACCGGGTTTATAAGCTTCACCTAAAACAAGGATACGCATGCTGCGTAGCTGCCCTAATGATACAAATGCCTTAACTCCAATAACCTCTTGGTCTACCTTTAATTTAATTAATTCTTTTACTTCAGCGAAAGTAAGGCCTGCGACTTCTACAGGACTGAGATTAGGTATGCTAATGCGTCCTTCTCTGTCGACAGTTACATCAAAGCTGTTACTCTCTTTCCCATAAAAGCTAATTTTTAGTTCATCGCCAGTGCCAATAGTATAACTATCTGGGATTGAAGCATTTTCACTTGGCATAAAAGTAGTTGGTTCACCAGCAAAAAGTTCATATCCAAACGGTTTCAGTTCCTCGACTTTAGGCTTAAACCGCTCTTCATCGGTTAAGGTTTTCTCTTTCTCGTCAAAACGTTCTCCAATAGATATTGGTTGAGGTGAGTTACTTGCTTTCGAGGTTTGCCCATCACCTGTAATAGCTGAAATATCTACACCGTACTGCTTAGCTAAAGCCTCTTGCTGAGCACGTGGTAAATTTTTAAACTGTTCAAGCTGAGCTGCTGTTGGTGTAAACGCTAATAAATTAACGCTAAAAACTAAAAATAAAAAACTTACGTAATATTTCAAAGCTTTCACGAGTGTATATATCCCTAATCGACGACCGAAAATTTCAGCTATAATACATTATTTGCTTTTAAATAGAAGCGCAGTGGACTAAGAAGCTAGCTATTAATATTAACCATATTGGGTATCAATATTGTTTAACTTTATTTAGCTTTCAACCAGTAAATAAGTTTGTGTGCAAGTGAAAACGTGGAGTGATAGGGGGCTTATTTTTGGATTTCCATTTAGTCACTTGTGCGAATTCAATCGAAATAGTCATTTTACGCTTAGTTTGTTCGCTAACTCACTTCTATTACTTTAATAGTTTACATATGTACAAGTAACACTTTCTTGCCCCATGTCCACACCCACTTGCAACAAAGCGTAATTTAATCTATAACTGTTCTGCTCTAACTACATTAATAGTTTCAAATAAAAAAGGGACTTTCGTCCCTTTTGTCAGCTAACTGTCATTAAATATGTTTATTTGGTTAAAAACTATACACTAACGTTAATGACGTCTCTGTATCTGTGCTTTCTTCGTCATCAGCAACATCTGAGTTGTTGGTAACATTAAAAGCGACTTTCATTTGCAGCGAGCCATTTATTTTTGCTAGCAATGCAGTTTCTGAACGCGTTTTGGTGTTTGAGTCACCGTACTCAACTGATACAAGTTGAGTAAAACGTGCACTGTCTGAAATCTGCCAGTTGTAATCAAGTTTACCTAAAGCAATTATTTCACTGTCGCTTTCGCCTGCAAGTAGGTTACCGTCGTCATCAACTTGCGTGCTGTCGTCTGAGTATTCAAAAAATTTGTAACCCGGACCAAACTCTGCATTTAACCACATATCTGGTTGGTCAATTAAACGTAAGCCGTAACCCGCAGAAATTACAGATTCAGTTCTATACGCGCCAAAGTAGTCTGAAACGTGTGAACCATAAATGAATAAATGAGAATTCTTTTCATTTAATTTGTAATTACCTTGCGCAGATGCAGAGTACTTTTCGTTGGTGCGCTGTTTGTCTTTATCGCCGTTGTCATCTTCTACTTCATCTTCTTTATAGATGCCGTCGATTTTGTACTCGTTATTCCAGTTTTCTAGGTGGTGTAATACCTTTAAACCGCCTTTTAACGTTGTAGTTTCAGTGTTACCGCTCGTGACGATAGCACCAAGCTCACTTGTTACTTCCCACGTTTTTTTCTCTGCGTCTTCAGCGAATGCGTTAGTTGCAGCAGAGGCTGCAACTAAAAGTGTTAAAAGCTTTAATTTCATTAAAAATAACCTATTTAGTACTTTGAATTAGTCTTGCTTGTGTAAATGTACATCCATTTGCGGATATGGAATTGCAATATCTGCATCATCTAATGCAATTTTTATGTTCTCTAATAATGACCAGTAAGTCGGCCAGTAATCACCTGAGTTTACCCAAGGACGGACAATAAAGTTTACGCTTGAGTCTGCAAGTTCAGAAACTGCAACAGTATATGCTGGATCTTTAAGTAAACGAGTCTCTGCGTCAAGTACTGACTGTAATACTTCTTTTGTTTTTCGTAAGTCGGCTTCGTAACTTACACCAATTACTAAATCGATACGGCGAGTAGACTCACGCGAGAAGTTAGTAATAGCACCCGACATAATTTGTGAATTTGGTACGATAATTACTTTGTTATCTGGGGTGCGAAGCTCTGTAGAGAATATTTCAATTTTTTTAACTGTGCCCATTTTACCGCCAGCTTCAACAAACTCACCTGATTTAAATGGACGAAGTAATATAATAAGTACGCCAGATGCAAAGTTAGACAGCGAACCTTGCAGTGCTAAACCAACAGCTAGGCCAGCCGCACCTAAAATAGCAATAAACGAGGTTGTTTCTATACCGATTTGCGAAAGTGCCATTAAAATAGTGGCAGCAAATACGATAGCATAAACTATACTCGATACAAATGAGCCTACAGCTTTATCAACTTTCTTTTTATCGAATGCTTTTTCTGTTAAACCTGCACAAAACTTGGCAATACGGCTACCAAGTAAAAAGATAACAAGCGCAATAACTGCTTGAATACCGTAGTGTAAAATTAGGCCTGAGTTTTCGTTTAGCCAAGTAAGTATTGAATCCATAGTAACTCCAAATAGTTTTTATTAAGCAATTTCTCGCAAGTGAGTATACATTAATTTACATTTTATTCTCATCAAATAGTAAATTATCACTACAAAATAGTTTTTATTGTCAGCGCTATTACGCTACACACTCTTTATGAACCTTTACTGATAGTAGGCAATTTTATGAAATATTTATTTTTTTTGATTTTTTTTAATTTTAGGCTTCACAACATTTATAATATTATGTATTATGCGCGCCACACCAAACGAGGTGTGTAGTGGCGGTTGTAGCTCAGTTGGTAGAGCCCCGGATTGTGATTCCGGTTGTCGCGGGTTCAAGCCCCGTCAATCGCCCCATTCTTTTCCTTTTGTTCCTGCTTTATCTCCCTTTAGTTTTTTCAATTTAAATTTACTCATCTAATCTACTTTAACCTAATACCTTACTTGAACAGATACTAAATTAGTTTGCTGTTTACAATCGCACAATAATGCACCAATATACTTTACATATAAACAGAAAGTGCTACCTTATTAACGTTTAATAGCATTTAGTATTAGCAAACCACCACTTCTTCTTGGGATATTCTGACGAGCATGATCAAACACGCTATTTTTATTTTATTACTTGGTTACCTTTCTTTTGCTAGTTTGAATGCAAAAGCCCAAAATAATATTTCCTATGTAAAGCTACTTGGTGAACTGCAATATTTAATTTCGCAAAAGCAATTTGATGAAGCATACAAAAGCAGTCAAAAACACTATAAATATTTGGGCGAACCTGATTTTGACTACTTGCTTGGGGTTTCAGCACTAAATTCTGGTCTTTCTGCTCCGGCGGTATTTGCTTTTGAGCGAGTAATAGAAGCAAAACCACAGTGGTATGAGGCACGTTTATATTTAGTAAAATCTTATATTGCAGCCAATAATTTACCTGCAGCTAACGCTCAAGCGAATGTATTAATTAATACTGATACTTCACCAAAGCGTGTAAAAAATCGGCTCGTTCTTTATTATCAACATCACAGCACAAGCAGCGCTTAACAGAGCGTACATATGATCAGAGCATTGAACTTGCATATGGTGTAGATGGTAACGTTAATGCAGGCACCTCTGAGGATACAATTTTAATCCCTAATTTGGGTGAGTTTTTACTATCACCAGAAAGTAAAAGCACCGACGATAATTATATAAAGCTAAATTATAAAGGGCGGTACTTTCACCCCATTGACCAGCGAAGCTCTTTTGCTTTAGGTGTAAATACCGATTGGTATAAATTTAATGAGCTATCTGAATACGACCGTATTAATACCAATATATCAGGTCGGTACCAACAAAAGTTAAATGATAACACCCTGTGGTATTTGCAAGCTGGTATTACGCCTTTACTGTTAGATGGCGAGCTATACAGAACCGAGTCATCATTAACAAGTGGAGCTAGTTACCAGTTTGATAAACAGTTAAGTGTATTTGGAGCGCTATCAATTGGCCTTATGAATAATACATTTGACGAGAAACTAGATAACTCCTTTTACACTCTTAATATAGGTGCAAGTTATCTGTCTCAAAAATGGTACCAAAGCGTTAGCGCAAACTTTAAAAATGAAAGCGCTAACATTGACGAAGGTGAGTTTAATGCAAGAAGCATTAGCGGAATTTATTACCAAATAAATGCATTACTTAGCCAACAATGGCAAGTCTCTGCACAAACAGGGTATCAATGGATTGAATATCAGGATGAGCACCCGCTATTTCTTCAAGAGCGAAGCGATAACCTATTGATACTTTCTAGCTCGTTACGCTACTTAGTTAATAAAAGTTTAGCGTTGCAATTAGCATTGAACTATCAAGACAAAACCAGTGATATTTCTTTGTTCGAATACGATCGCTTTGATACCAATATAAGCGCAAGTTACTCATTCTAATTAAGGTACTTATGAAACATTTAATTCCGGTATTAACCACCTTACTTTGTGTGAGTTTTTATTCTCAAGCGAGCACAACTGTTGCAGGAAAAACTATTTTAGCTCGGGGCGCTGTACTTGCTACAGATGCCGAATCCGCCCAACAACGAACACTTAAGCGACGCGACACGGTATATGGCGTTGATAAAATAACGACTGGCGAAAAAAGCAAAGCGCAATTTTCAATGTCTGATGGCGGCTTAATTGCATTAAAAGAAAACTCTGAGCTAAATATTGCTAACTATGAATTTAATACAACGACTCAGCAAGGCTCTGCCTCTATTGAGCTAATAAAAGGCGGGCTGCGTTCTATTTCGGGTGTTATTAAAAAAAATGGTGGCGCGTACAGTGTTAAAACACCGGTTGGATCAATTGGTATTCGCGGTACCCATTTTGAACTACAGCTTATAGATGGTGATATGTATGTAGCTGTTTGGGATGGCGCAATAGATTTAACATTAGAAGATCAAAGTGTTGTATCCCTTGGCAGTAATGAGCCTTTTTCTTTTGCGCAGGTTACTTCATTAGGGCGCGTGATTAAAACAACTCAGGCACCTGCTGTTTTTACCCAAACCATAGCGACTATTAGTGATGACACAAGTGCTGAGCAACCAACAGAGCAGCAATCAATAGTACAAAACAATACTTCAGAAAAAACGACAGATGCCGATATATCAATAACTGATGTTTATGCTCAGCAGCAATTTCAAGCGGTAAATGATGCAACCTTAATTGACCAAATCGCGCAGCGCCAAGGTGTTTTTAATTACCAAGCAACCAGCTTTGATGTGTCGTCGAGCCTAGGAGCAGTCAGTGATTTTTCTATGTCTATGTCGGTAGATTTTGATAACGGCACGGTTCCCGATGGTGAAATTAGCTTTAATGATGCTGGCGGCAACTGGTACGCAGCTTACAGCGGCTTAATTGATTTAACCAAACTAGATTTAGCCGTTACATTTGCTTCTCATAACAACAATAAAGCAACTGGCCAAATTGATGCTGTGTTTTTAAATGACATAGATACCATCACGGGTGATTTTAGCCTTAGTGAAATTAATAATCCTGCTGTAAATGCCGGTGGCGACTTTAGATTAGAACCTTAAGTAACCTGCACTGTGGGTAATAATTTTCTTAACTAGTATTCAGGTTAAGTAACTTGAATATAAAGCTTTTTATTGGAGTATGTAGAATGACAGCAAAGAGCCTATTTTTGCTCGGTTCAATGGTTTTTTTGCTTAGTGCGTGTGGAGGCTCCGATGAGACAGCTCAAGAAGACTCAGAACAGCTACCTGTAGAACAAGTTACACCCTCCCCTTCTGCTACACCGATAAACCTTACAGGTATAACGGGTGACTCTGTTGTTACTAAAACACAGGTGTCGGGTGCTGTGGCCTCTAGCAGAGGGGTTGTAGGCACAACAGTTGCAAACTCTCAAGCGACAATAACTCTTTCGCAAATTAATGAAGTGATACAAGGCAATATCACTTTTTTACTTAGCGTATCTGATCCCGATGGCATTAGCGCAGTAAATTTAGTACTGCCGAGTGTAAATAAAAGCCTAGCACTTTGCACACAAGCATGTGGAACAGATTTTGAGCAGTCGGTTATAGGGTTGAGCCCTTACTTTTATGGCGTTGATCCTGGTGATCTGCGTTTAGAGATATGGATCACCGATAGCCTTAACAACCAGGTACTTGCAGACGCAGTGACGGCTAATTGGCAACCCTACCAAATAGAAGGCACAACTGCACAGCGAGACGGTCAAACGATTAATTTAGCGTGGCAAGAAAACGAAAACTTAAACCGCTACAATATTTACTTAGCAACCGAAGCTGGCATTACCACCAGCAATATAAATACGCTAGAAAATGGCCAGCAGTTTTTAAGTGTATCTGGCTCTAGCTTTAGTGTAGACAACCTATTAGCTGATAAAAGCTATCAAGTTTTAATAACTGGTGTAGATGGCAGTGGTGAAAGTGGCTTTGCTGAGTTAATTAACGTAGCACCGCAAGGAGGAGAGCTAAACTTTGCGCCAAAAGCGGTAAACGATCAATTTTTAGTTAATGAAGATCAAGCCTTGCAAGGCAACGTTTTAACTAACGACACTGATGAGTACCAAGGGGAGCTATATATAAACACAACCCCTTTAGTTACCCCTCAGCATGGCAGTATTTCACTCAGCGAAAGCGGTGATTTTACTTATACGCCACGAGCTAACTTTAACGGCATTGATGCATTTAGTTACCAAGTAATTAATGAACTTGGGATGACAGATACCGGTATTGTAGAAATAATGATTAACGCTGTAAACGATGCCCCCATAGCCCTTAATAACACATACAATATAAGTGCTGACGGAACGTTATTAGTTGGCGCCCCCGGCTTATTAAATAACGACAGCGATATAGACCAAGATCTACTCACTCTAGATACAACGCCTGTTAGCCTACCGAGTAAGGGTACTCTCACACTTGTTGCTGATGGCAGCTTTGAATATGTAGGTAGTGCAAATATGCAAGGCACTGATAGTTTTCAGTACCGTATTTTTGATGCTCAAGGTGCTGAGGCTATTGCTAGTGTTAAAATTAATGCACTGGATCAAAATAGCCCGCCTACTGCTGCAAACGATAGCTATAGTGTAGATGAAGATACCACACTTGTAGTTGATGCTAGCCAGGGTTTACTTGCTAACGACACAGACCCTAATAATGATACTTTCATCATTGATGATACTTATATTGTTTCACCTGCCCATGGGCAATTGCAATTAGCTACCGATGGTAGTTTTTCATATATTCCTGATGCTAACTACTACGGTATCGATGAATTTCAATACCAAGTGATCGACACTTTCGGTGCCACTGCCACTGCAACGGTAACACTCACAATAAATAGCACGCCTGATACCCCTAATGCTCAAAATGATGAATACCAATTTCAGTATAATCAAACACTGGTTATTTCAGCTGAAAATGGCTTACTTAAAAACGATGTAAACATAGAGCCAGGTAATCTCACCGTTAACACCACTCCCGTAGTTAACGTACAAAGCGGTACTTTGACACTTAACGTTGATGGGTCATTTTCCTATCAACCCGATTCAGATGCATTAGATGTTGATAGTTTTACTTATTCAGTTTCAAATGAACAAGGGCTAACATCCAAAGCACAAGTTGTATTAAGTAAAACAGGCTCTAACTCCCCTGCTGAAGCTAATGATGATGAATATACGATATTAGAAGACAGCCCAGCTACTTCGCTAAACGTATTAGAAAACGATACCGATGCCAACGGCGATACACTTACCCTGACTAATGTTACAAATACAATCGGCAGTGCACGCATTGTAAACAATAGAATTGAGTATACACCTGAGCCCAATTACTTTGGTGAAGTAGCCCTAAACTATACGATTTCTGATGGTATTGCAGATGGGACGCCAGCTCAAAGTAGCGCAATAGCCACCCTCATTATTATACCGGTTAACGATGCCCCCATTGCAGTGGCTGATAGTGCCGCAATGCAAGAAGATGCATCGCCAATTTTAGTTGATGTGCTTGCCAACGATACTGATATAGACAGTGATAATTTAACTATAACAAGTGTTGGCACCGAATTTGGCTCAGCCAGCATTGTTGATAATAAAATTCAGTATAGCCCCCCCCCTCACAGTAATGGAGTTGCCATTGTCTCTTATATAGTATCAGATGGTAATGGAGCGAGTGCCAGCGCCAATTTACAAATAACTATATCTCCGACTAACAATGCACCCGTGGCAAATTCCGATAATATTACAATTGCTGAGGATGCACAGGCAACTTTAATAAATGTACTAAGTAATGATACTGATTTAGATGGCGATAACTTAACAATTAGTTCAGTAATAAGTGATGTTGGTAATGTCTCTATTGCTAATAATCAAATTCAATATACACCTGAAGCAAACGATAATGGCACTGCCCGCGTTACCTACACTATTAGTGACGGTACGCAAAGTGCTACAGGTACGCTTACAGTAACAATTACACCTGTGAACGATGTCCCTGTAGCAAACCCTGATACTGCCACTATTTTAGAAGATGCCGCAGCAACAAATATAAATGTGCTGAGCAACGATACTGATATAGAAAACGATACTCTTTCTATTACTTCTGTAAATGCTGATGTTGGCGCTATTTCTAGCTCTGGTGCTAACGTTGTTTACACGCCAGAAGCCGACTTTAATGGCCAAGTAATCGTAAATTATATCCTAAGCGATGGTACAGACACTGCTGCGGGAACACTAACCATTAATGTAACCCCGGTAAATGATGCGCCTGTAGCGCAACCTGATACAGCAACAATCGATGAAGATGCTCCCGAAACAACCATTGACGTTATAAGCAACGACACCGATGCAGATGCAACCGATACCCTAGCTATAACAGCTGTTACAGCGGATATTGGTACAGCGAGCCTTGAAAATAATGAGATTAAATATACCCCCGCCTTAAACAACGAAAGCACAGCAACAATCACCTACACATTAAGTGATGGTACTGATGAGGTGCAAGGTAATTTAACCATTACAATTGTACCAATTAACGATGCTCCAACTGCAGTAAACCAAACCTTTGCTATTGGTGAAAATGCCACAGATGGAGAAACAATTGGTACTGTAACAGCGTCTGATATTGAAAATAACACCCTCACTTTTAGCCTAAGCGGCGGCCAAACAACGCTATTTAGTATCGATAGCATTAGCGGACAATTAAGCGCAAATGGTACAAGCCCTTTCAATTATGAAACGGCTACGCAACATACTATAGATATTAATATTACTGATGATGGTTCTCCAAATGAAACCACGACAATAACCGTTACTGTAAACATTATTCGCGAAAACGACCCGCTAATTCCAGTGGAAGATGATACATTTGGGCGGCCAATTAATGGGCAAATAGACCTTACGCGTGTTTTTTCTGACGGTGAATTTAACGACAGTATTGAGCTTAACACTAACCTTTATTTTGTTGGATACAATAACAACTCAGACGCAGATATTATTGTTGCTTCATATACAAATGCCGGCAATGTAAACACAGCATTTAATGGCAATGGCTTTATAACAATTGACCTAGGTGAAGATGAAAAAGGCACTGCTATCATCTCTGGTAATGGTGAGCTGTTTATAGGTTATTCAAGCTTTAATGGCTCAGAAACTGAAGCATGTTTATTAAAAATGAGTGCTACAGGCATTATAAGTACTAACTCTGGTGACGCTAACAGCGGTACTAAATGTACAACACTGGCTAGTGAATCTGTAATAAACGACCTTGAGTTCACCGATAATAAAATACAAGGCGTTGGCTACTCGGTAAGTGGCTCAGACAAAGACAGTTTATTTCTTAAATTTGATGTATCGTCCCTCGCTTATGAATCAGGCAGCCCAGGTATAGTGGATGTAAGTGGCCAGAACCTGGATGATGAATCTCACGCTATTAAAAACTTTGGTAACTCTGATTTACTTGTAGTGGGCAGCGCCATAGGTGAAGAAGGTGATTTAGATGCAACTATCAGATACCTTATTCCGGATGGCAACAATCGAGGAAGTTTTAACTCTGGCGAAGCGCTTATATTAGATTTATCGGATGAAGAAGGGGACGATGAGCTATTTGCTATTGGTGGCATAGACGCGATTAATTTTACTGCTTATTTAGGAGGTTATATTACTCGTCCATCAGGTGAAAAAGAAGCAGTTTTGATTTCAGTCGACCACTTAGGCGATATTGACGATGATGATATTGAAGAAGAAATTACAATTTATAATATTGATGGAAACTCGGGCTCTGCTAATGGCGGCGCACAAATAACGGGTGTGCAATACGCCCCTATGAGTAATCAACTAATTCTCTCAGGTACTACTGGTGTGGAAGCCTCTGGTGATACCCAAAACGAGCAACTATTTTCGGCGCGAGTATCTATATCTGATGGCGCGCTTGACACCAGCTACGGCAATGCAGGCATAAACATCGTCTCTAACGTTATCAGTCATCAATCTGCTAATGCATCAACTATTGATGTAAATGACACTCTGTGGCTATCAGGCAGATTTAACGATTCATCTAATGAGCCTTTTGTAACGTCAATAACGAGTGATGCAAATTTAAACACCGACTTTGCAATAAATGGCTATACAAGTATAAATGACTTAAGTGTTAGCTCAGACGACTTATCAATGAATGTATTGCAGCTACAAAACGGCGTGCAAGCCAATAAGTTTTTAAGTGCCTCTATTGCACAACTTAATACTAATAATAAGCTAGTGCTCACTCGCTATACCAGTGCAGGCATTATTGATACCAGCTTTAGCCTTGATGGTAGTAAAGCCCTAAATATTAATGTTGCCTTTAAAACCATTACTTTAAAAGAGCTTAGCGATGGCAGCATCATTATTGCGGGTACACTCATAAACGGTTTAAACGAAGAAGGCTTTATAGCAAAAATAGACCAGGACGGTTACCTAGATGAAAGCTTTGCCACCGAAGGTATTTATACCACTGTAGATATATTAAATATCAATATTAACTTTGCAGATGTTGCAGTAGATAGCAGCGGCTATATTGTTGCTGTAGGATCTTCGACTAATGCTTTAAGCGTAACAAGATCGTTTGCAACGATGTTAAAAAGCGATGGTAATTTAGAAAATAGCTTTGCTACAAGCGGTGCTTACTACGGCAGCGTAGATGAGTTTTTTGAAACACTCTATATAGATGCAAATAAAGATATATATATTGCAGGCAAGCAAGTATCTGGCAGTGACTCGCAATTAATAATGTTGAAAATAGACGACGATGCTAACGCGCTATTTAGCTATACAGATAGCCGCTCTTCGACAGATATTAGTAATAGAGCAGCAAAAATACTCGCCGATAGCGCGGCAAATCTCTATTTAGTTGCTAATGAAGGCACTACGCCAAACCAAGCGGTGATCATCAAGTTACAACCAGATGGAACTGAAGATACAAGCTTTGCCACTAGTGGTGTGGGGCAATATCAATTAGCACCAAGTTCTGATACTAAAGTTACCGATGCGGCGATTGATACTACAGGTAATATAATTTTATCAGGCATGAGTGATTCTAAAGGAGTGATTGGCCGTATATTAGCTAATGGCACTATCGACACCTTATTTGGAGAAAATACGCTTGGTTATTATCAGGCTAATCAATGCGATGGCACACATCAGTTTACATCAATGCTTTTACAAACAGATACCCAAGTGGTACTTAGCAGTACATGCTTTGATAATGCCTCTAATAATGTCAGTTTATCTAAGTTTAACTTTTACCCTGATGGAGTTAAGCCCTAAATTATGAAAGTTAAATTTTATGGCGTAAGAGGCTCAATGCCATCTCCGGGTGAGCATACGCACCTATTTGGTGGTAACACCTCATGTGTGTATGTTGAGCAAACAAATGGCAAAAGCCTGATTCTCGACTCAGGAACGGGCATTGCACAGTTAGGTGAAAAGCTCATAGAGCACACGACCCCCATTGCAATTTTATTAACGCATAATCATTGGGATCATATTCAAGGCTTTCCTTTTTTTAAGCCTATTTACCAAGCCGATCGTGATATAACCATTGTTGTAGGTGATGTTGAAGACGAGCAAACTAAAAATGCGATTTTAATGCAAATGTCTGGCTCTTTTTTTCCGGTTAGCTACCAACACTTACCTGCAAACATTACATTAAACACTCAGCTTGCTACTCAAAAAAACTTTACTCTAAATAGTTTTAACGTATTTACCGCGCCGTTAAATCACCCAGGCGGTGGTACAGCGTATTGTGTGCATGCTGAAGGCAAAAAAATTGCTTATATAACAGATAACGAATTGGCCCCACCCGGTGTTGTTAAAACCACAGTTACCCAGTGGGCTGATTTTATTAAAGATGCTGACTTATTAATTCATGATGCACAATTTACTACCGAAGAGCTCACGCTTAAGCACGGTTGGGGGCATAGTACATTTAAGCAAGTAGCTGAATTAGCAATGCAATCGTGTATTAAAAATTTAGCGATTATAAGCCACGACCCAACAAGAACCGATGACGAGCTACTCGCAATAGAAACACATTTACAGGCAAATTATGGCGAGCATATTAATATTGAATGTGCCAGAGAAGGCCGAACGTTTGAGTTTACGCCAAGTAAGGATTAATAGTTATTTCTCGCGTTTATATTCCTAAAATTTATCGCCACATATTTGTAGGCTTAGCCATTACGCTGCTTATAGCTGCTGTAGAATTATTCTCTAGTGGCGCATTAGCCAAGCTGCTCAATAGGGTCGAAGGTATTATTTACGACTCTAGGCTATTGCTAACTTTACCCGATACTCCCCGTCAGCTCGACGAAACCGTTGTTATTATCGACATAGATGAAAAAACGATGCAAGAGCAAGGGCGTTTCCCGTGGAGCCGGGCAAAAATGGCTGACCTGGTAAATAAACTCACAGAGGCCGGTGTTGTAGTTATTGCATTTGATATATTTTTTTCTGAACCGGAAACAAACCCTGTTAACCAAATTCAATCTAGAGCCCCTGATTTATTAAGTGCATACAAAGTAGCGTTAAATGATATTAAACATCAGGTAGATGCTGATACCACCTTTGCTAAAGCACTCAATAGTAACGATACCGTATTGGGTTTTTTATTAAACAACGATACCTACAAACAGCGTAACCCGTTGCCAGAAACAAGCGTACTATGGCCAAAGAGCGAGCAAAGTAACTCCCAAGTAACCCAGTTTTTAGGCGCTACTGTTAATATACCTATGCTGCAAAATAGTGCTACGGGCAACGGATTTATCAATGCTCACAGCGAAAACGACGGATTTATCCGTAAAGCGGCACTGGTGAATAGAGTCGGTGATAAGCTCTACCCTTCTTTGGCACTTGAGGCAGCACGTTTATATACCTTAGCGAACAGTATTGAAACACGCGCGAGTGCCCAAGGCGACCTGACCTTCTTTGAAGGGGTTAAATTTCATGAGCATTGGATTCAAACAGATGAGTACGGCCAAATTTATATCCCGTACAAAGGCCGTGCTAAAAGTTTTCAATATTACTCTGCCACAGATGTATTAACCAAAAAAGTTACCGAGCAGCAATTAGAAGGCAGCGTAGCATTTATTGGTACATCCGCAATTGGTTTAGCTGATTTAAGAGCAACACCAGTGGGTTTACAATACCCAGGGGTAGAAGTGCATGCCAATATTTTTGAAGGGCTACTCCATCCAGAAATTTTACCTTCTCAACCCACATGGGCTTTAGGGGCAACATTATTAATAATTACCTTTGTGGGCTGTTGCTTATCGTTTTTAAGTTTTCGTAAAAGCGCCCGCTTTATTGTTACTCTTTCAGTGAGTATGGCTGGGCTAGTTATATTGCTTAATTTTTATTTATGGTCAGTACAAAAAATTAGTCTGCCGCTATTTATGCCGCTGTTACTTATTTCCCTATTAGCAGCCTACTTTGTTTTTATTGGCTCTATAGCAGAAATGAAGCACAGCCGAAAAATTAAATCGATGTTTAATCAGTATGTACCGCCTGACCATATTGAGCAGTTAATTCGCCAACGTAAACAGCTTACTCAGCAAAGTATAAAACGAAATATGACCGTATTATTTGCTGATATAAGAAGTTTTACTGCGCTGTCGGAAGGAATGAGCGCAAATCAATTAAGTGATTATTTAAATCAGTACTTATCGGCGACTACAAAAGTTATTTTTGATCACAGCGGCACTATAGACAAATACGTAGGCGATATGATTATGGCCTTTTGGAATGCCCCACTTGAAGATAGCGACCACGCAAAACACGGTGTTGAGGCAGCAATAGAAATGGTAGCAGGCCTTACAAGCCTTAATAAAGCATTTGCTGAGCAACAGCTTCCTCCCATTAGCATTGGTGTGGGTATAAGCACTGGTGAAATGAATGTTGGCGATATGGGCTCGGTGTACAGAAAAGCCTATACAGTACTTGGAGATGCAGTTAATTTAGGCTCAAGAGTAGAAAGCTTGACCAAATTTTACGGGGTAGCTATTCTGGTTACAGAAGAGACAATGCTTGCTTGTCCACATATTGCATTTCGCTTAATTGATAAAGTACAGGTAGTGGGTAAAGTAAATGCAACTGAGCTATATGAACCTGTCAACTTTATAGCTGATATAAGCGAAAGCCAGCTATTTGAAATTAAAAAGTCGTTCACTGCTATGCAGCATTACAATAATAAAAATTGGCAACTGGCTCTATCGTTATTTGAAGAGCTAAGTGAAACTGCCTTATTGAGTGATCACGTTTACCACATTTTTATTAACCGAATTAAAAATACCGATTTGCAAACTTTAGCACAGGATTGGAATGGCGCCTTTATTCACAAAACAAAGTAGTAATAATATGTCTGAGTACATTAAAGATAGAACAAATCTTCATCACTTTATTGATATTAGTATTAGGCTAACAACAGAAAAGGATGCGAGTAAACTTCTTGAAGAAATTCTACAAGTTGTTATGTCTATTTCTAACTCTGACGCAGGGACTATTTACTCTATTACAGATGACAAGCAGCTAAAGTTTGAAACGGTTATTAATAAATCTTTAGACCTCTATTTAGGGGGAGCTTCAGGGAAGCCCGTTGACTTTCCTAATATAGATTTGTTTATAGATGGAAAAGAAAACGAAACAGCTATTGTCGCTCATGCGGTTAACTCTGGTGAGATTATTAATATTCCGGATGTCTACGCGGCCCTGCCCTTTGATATGAGCGCTGCGCGTAATATGGATGCGCGTACGGGATATCGTACTAAATCTATGTTAACGATTCCGCTAAAAGATCATACCGATGATATTATTGGTGTGATCCAACTGATCAACGTAAAAGATCAACACGACAATATAATCACTTATAGTGACGAACTTGTCACATTGATACGATCATTTGCATCGTTAGGCGCTATATCACTGACAAACTCTACCCTTATTAAGGGAATGGAAGAGCTATTTTCTAAGTTTGTAGAAACCATTGCTATGGCCATCGACGAAAAGTCCCCTCATACCGGCGGACACTGTAAGCGAGTTCCTGCGCTTACTTTAATGCTTGCTGATGCTGTGCATAAAATTGACCGTGGTCCCTTGGCTAACTTTTTAATGAGTGATGCAGACCGCCATGAGCTAGATATAGCAGGCTGGCTTCATGATTGCGGCAAAATAGCGACCCCCGATCACATCATGGAAAAGTCGACCAAGTTAGAAACTATTTTTGATCGTATTGAACACATTGAAGCTAAATTTGAAGTTATTAAACGGGATTTAGAAATAAGCTATCAAAAACAAATTATCTCTGCAATGAAGCTCAATAGGCCAATTGAGGTTTTACAATTTGAGCGCTTACTCGATACCGAATTAAAACAACTTTCTTTAGATCGCGCGTTTTTGCAAAGAGTTAATGTGGGTGGCGAGTTTTTATCAGATGAAGATGTTGCGAATATTGACCGCATAGCATCTCACTATCATTTAACTATAAACGGCAAAGATACCCCGTTACTAAACGCAGATGAAGTAGAGAATTTACAAATACGCAGGGGCACACTAACGCTCGGCGAGCGCGACGTTATGAAGCGCCATATGGATGTGACTAAAAATATTTTAGACACACTGCCATTCCCTAAACATTTAAGTAATGTGTCTGAATATGCATTGGGCCACCACGAAAAACTAGATGGTACAGGCTACCCGCAAGGATTAACTAAAGAGCAAATGTCGATTCCTGCAAGGCTAATGGCCATTGCAGACATTTTTGAAGCCTTATCAGCAGTAGATAGGCCTTATAAAAAAGCAAAGCCTGTGAGTGAGTGTTTAGCTATTTTAGGAAAAATGGTAGAGAACAACCATTTAGACGCCGATATATTCGCGGTATTTGTAGAGAGTGAAGTGTATAAGCACTACATAAATGAGTACGCAATTGCAGAGCAATTAGACTTTGTTGATTTAACCACCCTACCGGGCTATTCACCTATAAAATAAGCCAGCTAAACTTACTCAAGCTATAAAAAATGCCACCTTGCGGTGGCATTTACACACGGGTTATTTCTACAAGTAGAAATTCTTTTTATTTTTGATTATTTTTAAACAAAAATTATGCCGTAAATGTAGCACTAAGGCCTATATCTAGCAATAAAAAGGTAACCTGTAGTTATAGATCACTTAATTAAGCAAATTGGTATTAGTAACCTAAACCGTGCTGGGTAACCAATTTTTCATGGTTTATGGTGTCATCGTTTTTAAACTTTGATACACACGTACTTTTCTTCAAGGTATTCATCAAGCCCTTGATGGCCGCCTTCTCGGCCTAATCCAGATTGCTTAACTCCACCAAACGGTGCCACAGGATTAGATATAACCCCTTCGTTAACACCAACCATGCCAAACTCAAGCCCTTCGCTAATACGATAAATCTGCTTGATATTTTGACTGTAAAAATAAGCCGCTAAGCCATATGGAACATCGTTAGCAAGGGCAAGTACTTCGCTTTCCTCATCAAAAGGAATAACCGTTAATACTGGGCCAAATACTTCTTCGTGGTATATATCCATTTCGGTCGTTACGTTAGTAATAATAAGCGGGTTTTGAAAGCTGCCGCCTAAGTCGCTGTTATCCCCTATTAGGTCTGCACCTTTATCAAGTGCATCTTGCACAAGCTGCTGCACTTTTTCTTTCGCTTTTGGGTAAATCAGGGGGCCAATGTCTACGTCCTCTTCAAACCCATTGGCTACTTTTAATGCGGCTACTTTAGGCGTAATTTTACTCAGCACTTCATCTAAAATACTGCGCTGAATAAAAATGCGGTTTGCGGCTACACATGCTTGGCCACTGTTTCTAAACTTAGCCGCCATGAGGCCGTCGATTGCTTCGTCTATATCGGCATTATCAAAAATAATAAAGGGGGCGTTTCCGCCAAGTTCCATGGAGGTACGTTTAATCGTACCCGCACACTGAGAAAGTAACTGCTTGCCTACGCCTGTTGAACCTGTAAAAGTAAATTTGCGCACCACTTCTGAGTCTGTAAGTATTTGTCCTACTGTTTTTGCGTCTTGCGAAATCAGTACGTTAAAAGCCCCTTTTACAAACCCGGCTTGATCGGCAAGGTATGCCAACGCCAAAGCACATAAAGGTGTATATTCAGAAGGTTTTAGCACAAAGCTACAGCCTGCAGCGTATGCTGGCGCCACTTTACGTGTCACCATAGCAACCGGAAAGTTCCAAGGAGTAATGCCAGCCACAACGCCTACAGGTTGTTTAAAGCTCGTTAATCTATGTGTATCGTCGGTTGGGGGAATCACATCGCCGTAACTGCGTTTAGCTTCTTCTGCAAACCATTTTATAAACCCAGCCCCATAGTCTATTTCACCTAACGACTCTTTAAGCGGTTTACCTTGCTCTTTTGTCATTAGCTCAGCAAGCGTTTGCTTGTGTTTTATTATCAGCTCATACCAACGCATTAGCGTATCACTTCGCTCAGTGGCATTGGTTGATTTTAACTTAACAAACGCACCTTGCGCTGCCTTTATTGCGCTATTAACGCCTTGCTCATCTATATCACTTACTTCAACAATACTTTTTTCGGTCGCGGGGTCGTCAACGCTAAAACGTTTATTGGTTTTATAAAATTCACCATTAATAAACGAGTCACAAAAAATTAGATTACTCAAAATAGACCTCCGAAATAGTTTTATGGGTTAGGTAAAACGCGTAGCAGCGGGTTTAGCCAAAAGCGATAATTCCTTGACTGTAATTCGACCTGTAAAACGTGATCACTTTAGATCTAGGCCTATTTTAAAAACGCGACATAAAGTCGCTGCTACGGTGTAAGATGTAGCAGCGGGTTTACCCGGCGATTATGATTACGTGGTCATTCATTTAAAAACACGACGTAAAGTCGCTGCTAAGGTGTAAATGTAGCAGCGGGTTTACCCGGCGATTATGATTACGTGATCATTCATTTAAAAACGCGACATAAAGTCGCTGCTACGTGCTTATACAATCTCTTAAACAAAAAAGCCGCTGTAAAAAACAGCGGCTTTTAAAAAATTCTCGTTAATTAAAAACTAGTGCTCTTCATTAACGATATTGAGATTGTACTTAGGTATTTCAACCACTAAGTCTTCATCTCTAATAACTGCTTGGCATCCTAAGCGAGATTCTGACTCTAAGCCCCATGCTTTATCTAGCATGTCGTCTTCTAGCTCATCGCTTTCATCTAGTGAGTCAAAGCCTTCGCGGATCACTAAATGGCATGTAGTACATGCACACGATTTTTCACATGCGTGTGGAATGCTAATGCCGTTTTTAAGGGCCACATCAAGGACTGTTTCGCCCGCAGGCGCTTCAAGTGCTGCACCGTCAGGACATAATTCCGGATGGGGAAGAAAAATAATTTGTGGCATTCTAACCTCTTTAAACGTTGTCTACTGACTGCCCTGTAAGGGCCTTTTTAATTGATGCATCCATTCTGCGCGAGGCAAAATCGCTGCTAGCGTTATCTACTTTTTCAATTGCGGCTTTAATATCACTTGGCTGCTGTGCGGTTTCGCGCACTTTAGCAAGCTCGCTTATTTCAGCTTTTAAATTAGCAAGTTGAATATCGTCGAGCAAGTCACCGTCGCTAGCAAGTGACGCCTCTAGTGCTTCTATAACACGTAGCGCCTCTACTTGTTGCTCTTTAAGCATACGTGCTTGCATGTCATCTTTAGCGTTACTCATTGACTCTTTAAGCATGTTAGCTACTTGGTCATCAGATAAGCCAAACGATGGTTTAACTTGGATTTCAGCTTGCACACCCGTTGATTTTTCCATTGCTGATACACTTAACAAGCCATCGGCATCCACTTTAAAGGTAACACGAATATGTGCAGCACCTGCTGCCATAGCCGGTATACCTTTTAAGCTAAATTTAGCCAGCGAGCGGCAATCGTCAACCAGTTCGCGCTCACCTTGTAGCACATGTAAAGACATTGCCGTTTGGCCGTCTTTAAAGGTAGTAAATTCTTGCGCACGAGCAACAGGGATAGTGGTATTACGCGGAATTATTTTTTCAACTAACCCACCCATCGTTTCAAGGCCAAGTGACAGTGGCAATACATCAAGTAATAGCATGTCAGAATCGGGCTTATTACCTACTAATACATCAGCTTGTAATGCAGCACCTAGTGCAACAACACGATCCGGATCGATTGATGTTAGCGGCTCTTTTTCAAAAAAGCCTTC
This sequence comes from Pseudoalteromonas sp. S327, assembly GCF_005886415.1. Lineage (NCBI taxonomy): Bacteria > Pseudomonadati > Pseudomonadota > Gammaproteobacteria > Alteromonadales > Pseudoalteromonadaceae > Pseudoalteromonas > Pseudoalteromonas sp. S327. The sequence continues at coordinate 53,913 of NZ_PNDP01000032.1, forward strand.
AACTTGGCTGCGAACCAGTGGCATGCGAGTTGAACCACCTACCATTACAACTTGCAGCACTTCTTCGTTTTCGATGCCAGCATCTTTAACTGCACGACGACACGAACGAAGTGTTTTTTTAACAAGTGGCATAGCCAGCTCGTCAAAAGTTTCGCGTGTCACTTCTACGGTGTGTTTTTGCTCGTCAAATTCAAGCACTACATTTACTTTTGCGTACTGGCTTAGGGCTTCTTTACAGGCTTTTGCTTTATTAATAAATAAGCGAAGCACAGAAGGTGATAATGATGACACACCTGTTTGCTGCTTAAAGTAATCGACTAATAACGAATCGAAATCATCGCCACCTAAGCTTGAATCACCGCCAGTTGCCATTACTTCAAACACACCTTGGTGTAAGCGAAGTATAGAAATATCAAAGGTGCCGCCGCCTAAATCGTAAACAGCAATAATACCTTCTTGGCCCGAATCTAACCCGTAAGCGACTGCCGCAGCGGTTGGCTCGTTTAATAAACGTAATACGTTAATGCCAGCAAGTTCGGCTGCATCTTTAGTGCTTTGGCGCTGTGCGTCATCAAAGTACGCAGGCACAGTAATTACTGCACCTAAAATCTCTTGATTACCAAAGCTTTGCTCTGCACGCGCTTTTAGAGCCGCTAAAATATGGCTAGAGGCTTTAACAGGGCTGATTTTCCCGGCATCGGTTTGAATGGCAAGTGAGCCGTTATCTTCACAAAACTGGTACGGTAATTGGCCGTAGCTTTGCTCTATTTCGGCTTGGGTTTTACCTAAAAAACGCTTAACCGAAATAAGGGTATTGGCTGGGTCTTGTGTTGCAGCTTGTGCAGCATCGGTGCCTACCGTGATGCCGCCAGCTTGGTAACGCACAACCGATGGCAACATGGCTGCACCAAGGTCATCTGTTAATGTGCGGGCTTCGCCACTTTGTACCGTTGCAACCAATGAATTAGTGGTACCTAGGTCAATACCTATTGCTAATTTGTGTTCATGTGGTGCCGCGCTCTGCCCCGGCTCAGCAATTTGCAATAATGCCATAATGCTCTTTAAACTCGTGTTGCTCGCTTTACAGCAAGTAATTAATCGTCAAATAAACTGTCTTCAATGCGCTCAAGTTCGTCTTCTAATTTATATACAAACTTTAATTTGCGAATGTTGTCAGCAGCTTGTTGATATTGCGCCTCGTCGTTACTTGCAAGTTGCTCGGCAAGTTCATTACTGTATTGGATTTTTAATTGCTTTATTTGTGATTCAAAATTGGCGATAGCGGCCTCAGGATTACTTGCTGAAGCGAGCTCTTCAAGCTCTTCACGCAGTTCCATTTGCTGCATTAAGAACATTGGATCTTGCAGTGTTTGTTGCTCAGCTCGAATATCAACACCTAGTTCGCTGAGCATATATTCAGCTCGTTTTACTGGGTGTTTTAGCGTTTGTAGCGCATCGTTAATTTCAGCGGTACTTTGTACGGCCATTAACTTATCACGGCTGCTCGCATTAGCGTGGCGATCGGGATGCACTGCGCGCTGCAGCTCTAGGTAATGCTTATTTATTGTTGCCAAGTCAATGTTGTAATCAACTGGTATTGCAAATAACTCAAAGTAACGCATAGCTTCAACCAATAAAATTTAGAAATACAAATTTCACAAATAACAAAGCCCTACAATTACTGGCAGGGCTTAAAAATACTACAAAGGTAGCTGAGCTTAAACAGTAAAGCTTTCGCCACAACCACACTCGTCAGCTTGGTTAGGGTTATTAAATTTAAACCCTTCATTTAAGCCTTCTTTGGTGTAGTCAAGCTCAGTGCCGTCGATGTAAACCAAGCTTTTAGCGTCAACAATTAAGGTAACGCCTTTAGCTTTAAAGGTTTCATCGTCTTCGTTAAGCTCATCAACAAACTCGAGTACATAAGCAAGACCTGAACAGCCCGTCGTTTTAATGCCAACGCGCAGGCCTAAACCTTTACCGCGGTTTGCTAAAAATGATTGTACGCGGTTTGCTGCCGCATCTGTCAATGTCACTGCCATGAATTTCTCTTACTTCGCTTGTTTGCTTTTGTAATCAGCAATTGCTGCTTGAATTGCATCTTCAGCTAAAATTGAACAGTGAATTTTCACTGGTGGTAATTCAAGCTCTGCACTGATATCAGTGTTTTTAATAGTTGATGCTTCGTCTAGTGTTTTGCCTTTCACCCACTCTGTTACAAGCGATGATGAAGCAATTGCACTGCCGCAACCGTATGTTTTAAATTTTGCATCTTCAATAACGCCTTCAGACGATACTTTAATTTGCAATTTCATTACGTCACCACATGCTGGTGCGCCAACCATACCCGTTGCCACTGACGGATCATTTTTGTCTAAAACACCAACGTTACGTGGGTTTTCTACGTGGTCGATTACTTTATCACTATAAGCCATAATTCTATCCTCATTACCTGCTACGGTAGGTGCTCACTCGTATTAGTGGTGAGCCCATTCAACTGAATCTAAATCAACACCTTCTTGATGCATTTCCCATAAAGGAGACATCTCGCGTAGGCGACCGATAGAGTTTTTCATTAATTCAACGGTGTAATCAATTTCTTCTTCGGTAGTAAAACGGCCAATACTAAAACGAATTGAGCTGTGTGCTAGTTCGTCGTTACGGCCAAGTGCGCGTAGTACATATGAAGGCTCTAAACTTGCTGATGTACACGCAGACCCTGATGATACCGCTATGTCTTTTACTGCCATAAGTAACGACTCACCTTCAACAAAGTTAAAGCTGATGTTTACAATACCTGGTACTGATTGGTCTTGTGCGCCGTTAAAGTATACTTCGTCCATATCAGCCATAATACCGTCAATTAGGCGTTTACGTAATGCGCTGATGTGTGCGTGATCTTTTTCAAAATCTTGCTTAGCAATTCTAAATGCTGCACCCATACCTACTAGCTGATGAGTTGCAAGTGTACCTGAACGCATACCACGTTCATGGCCGCCACCGTGCATTTGCGCTTCTAGGCGAGCACGTGGTTTACGACGAACGTAAAGTGCGCCAACACCTTTAGGGCCATATACTTTGTGGCCTGAGAACGACATAAAATCAACTTTAAGCTGTTGTACGTCGATTAATACTTTACCTGCGCTTTGTGCTGCATCTACGTGGAACATAATTTTACGTTCGCGACACATTTCACCAATAGTATTGATATCTTGAATTACACCTAGCTCGTTATTAACGTGCATAATGCTGACAAGAATAGTGTCGTCACGCATAGTTTCTTCAAGCTTTTTAAGATCCAATAGGCCGTTTTCTTCAACGTCCATGTAGGTTACTTCAAAGCCTTGGCGCTCAAGTTCACGACACGTATCGATTACTGCTTTGTGCTCAGTTTTAGCGGTAATAACGTGCTTACCTTTCTTTTTATAAAACTGCGCTGCACCTTTAATTGCAAGGTTATTTGATTCTGTTGCGCCCGATGTGAAAACAATTTCACGCGGGTCGGCATTAATTAAATCGGCAATGTCTGTACGCGCTTGGTCAACTACTTCTTCAGCTTGCCAACCAAAACGGTGCGAACGTGACGCAGGATTACCAAAATTACCGTCCATTGTCAGGCATTGCATCATTTCTTTTGCAACACGCTCGTCAACAGGCGTGGTCGCTGCGTAATCTAAATAAATCGGTAACTTCATTTCTCTCTCCGCTGCAGGTCAACTTTTATAGTTGACAGCTTACTTGAATGTTTTCCAACTGCTTAATTGCATTATTGATGCTGTTATCTTGGCGAGATGCGATTTCTTTCACATCTGATTTTTCCACCAATTCAGCTAAGGTAATATTATTTAAAAACTCTTCGATACGTGCGCTTAAATCAGACCATAGGTTATGAGTTAAACAACGCATACCGCTTTGACACCCGGTATCGGCACCTTGGCAACGTGTTGCATCTACCGATTCGTCTACGGCGCTAATTACATCGCCAACAGAGATAACCGCGGCTTCTCGGCCTAGCAAATAACCGCCGCCAGGACCACGAACCGAGCTCACTAAGCCATTTTTACGTAAACGGGCAAATAATTGCTCAAGGTAAGACAAAGAAATTTCTTGTCTTTGTGAAATATCAGCAAGGGCAACAGGACCTACACTCGCATGTAGTGCAACATCCAGCATAGCTGTTACGGCATATCTGCCTTTTGATGTTAACTTCATAACGCCCCCCGCACAAAAGAGTGCAAATTTTAATTACCAGAGTAAAATAGTCAAGTATTATCACTTGATAAAAATTTGATTAAAGAACACTGTTCTATTAACAAATTTTTAATACCTGACCTTTTTGGTCAAGTATTAGATGCATTGTAATTACTTGAGTGTTTTAGTCAAGTATTAGCTCGTTATTTACCCGCAGGTTTTTATAACCAATCGCTATACCTTACTTAGGAATAGATTTATTAATTGAGGTAAGAATACCGCGCAGTATGTTCAGCTCTGCCTCTTCTGGGCGTGCACGGTTAAACAAACGGCGTAGCTTGGTCATTACTAAACCTGGATGCTGCTTAATAATAAAACCGGTGTTATCGAGCGTCTCTTCTAAATGCTCGTAAAATAACTCTGTTTGTTTTGAGCTTGGGTAAGCAGTCTCATCGTCTGCTTGCTCAGCCTTTGGCTGCTGATTTAAAAACGCCATACGTGTTTCGTAGCTTAGCGTTTGTACCGCCATAGCTAAATTAAGCGAGCTGTACTGTGGATTTGCAGGAATACATACATGGTAATTACACAGCTGTAGTTCTTCGTTAGTTAATCCGCTGTTTTCACGGCCAAATACAAGCGCTACAGGACCGTTTACAGCCTCAGCAACTAGCTTTTCACCGCACTCACGTGGCTCAACCATAGGCCAAGACAGCGTGCGTGAACGAGCACTCGTACCAATAGTTAATGCACAATCGGCAATCGCATCAGCCACGGTATCAACAATAACCGCATTACCTAAAACATCGGTTGCACCGGCTGCCAAGGCGCTTGCATGGCTGTCTACTTCACAAGCAGGGTCCACTAAATACAGTTTTGATAAACCCATGGTTTTCATGGCGCGAGCCGCCGAACCAATGTTGCCAGAGTGTGAGGTATTAACTAAAACGATGCGAATATCATCTAAGATCATTGCTGTGCTACTTTACTATGCCAAAAAATTGTGCGAATTCTAACATAAAAGCGCGCTAAGATCCTAGATCCTTAAGGCCGATCAACACGCTAAATACCGTTAAACCATGGCCGCTTTTACGTACACATCAAAACGGTTCTTTTTTGTTTTAATTTGCATGCTGGGAGTTTGGTTGTTTAAAAATGGGGCGTAATCGGGGCGTTTAACGACCACACGCTTACTGGCAAGTGGGTAGGCGAATTCAAGTAAGTCATCGGCGTCGGTATCTGCGCCTACTAATGCCTGAAATACGCGCATTTCTTTTTTAACTAACGCTGATTTTTCTCGGTGTGGAAACATAGGATCTAAATACACTACATCAGGCATGCTCTCGCACTGCTCTAATAACGTGTGGCTTGAGCCAAACACTAAGCTCATATTTTGCTGCATCCACGAACCAATCTCTGCATCTTCGTAAGCGCGTTTTAAGCCATCAAATAATAAAGCTGCTACCACAGGGTGGCGCTCATGCAGTATAACTTTACAACCAAGTGACGCTAGCACAAAGCCATCTCGGCCAAGCCCGGCGGTGGCATCAAGTACAACAGGGGTTGCGCCTTTATTTAACCCTACCGCTTTTGCGATTGATTGCCCTTTGCCGCCGCCAAACTTACGCCTGTGAGCAACTGCACCTGTTACAAAGTCTACGTTTATTGCGCCAAGTTTAGGCTCATCGCTTTTTAAAAGGCTAAGGCCTTTATCGTCGTAATGCAGAGTAAAACCGCTACAACTTTGCGCCCATTGGGCTAAGTTAAAACGCGTTTCTAGCTCATTTAAATATGGGCGACACTCTTTAAAAGCACACTGAATAACCACTACACACTCCGACGAAAAATTTCAGCTGCAGTATAACAAGCGTTAAAGCACTAAAATAGCTCTATATCGCTTTGGTGCGCAAGACTATGTGAGCTGGCCTCCTCTACTTTAGAGCGTAAGTTGCACAATAATTCGTTGCGGCTCTCGGTCACTTGTTTAAGCTGGTACTTTATAAACGCTAAATCACTATTTGCCGTTACTAGCAGTTGCATAGTTTCGTCTAATTGCGACATGTATAAAGTTAAATCAGCAGGATTGGCGTGTGCTTGTGTTTGCTTAATTGCACAGTTGAGTTCATGAAGCTGCTCTATAAACTGCCTTGTGTAGTCGTTTTGTACAACATTTTGGCTAGTAAGCTGCTTTACTATATCTTGCAAAGCAGTGCTAATTTGGGTGGCTTGTTCAAAGCTATTTTCGTTTCTTTCCATAGCAACGACCTTTTCGTTTGTCACTTCGAGTATGTGCGGGAATAAGTCTTTATAACGGCCGTATAAAGCACGATTATCAGCCGGCATATTCTTAATTAATAAAGATATTTTGGGGTAGTTAATAATGGTGCTGTTACCAATATCCACAAATCGACTGGCATTACGGTGCTGCTCTAAAAGCTCCTGCTCGAGCGGGCATACACCACTTTCAAAACTATAAAAATAGCTCCCCCCCTGATACCAAAACACAATAACCACGTCTAAATTAAACGGGCTGAAAAAGGCAAGTAAGTGCTCGCTTAACGAGTGAAAGTTATGACAGTGATAGCTTTGCCCCACAAACCTAACAATACGCCCCATATCCCCCGACTCCGCCAAAGCCATTGCGGCGGTATCTTGCGCTTTAGCAACATCAAATTTTAGCTTTTCACATTGCTGCCGGTACTCATAAAGCACTTTAATGCGTGCCATTAGCTCTTCGGTGTTGAAGGGTTTTATAATGTAGTCAGATGCGCCTACGCTGTAACCTTTTACTCTATCGTTAAGCTCCACCTTAGAGGACAAAAACATAACGGGTATATCGTGTGTTGACTCATCTTCTTTTAGTGCTTGGCATACTTGGTAGCCGGATTTACCGGGCATTTCTATATCAAGTAAAATTATGTCGGGCGTGTGCTTTTTGGCTAGCTTAAGTCCTTGTTCGCCATCTTTAGCGTGAATAAGCTTACAAAAGCCCGCTAAAGCCTCTTCAATAATTCGATGAACATACAAATCGTCATCAATCGTTAGTACCAACTTTGCCATGCCCTAGTCCATTTTGCTGCGTATACACAAAGCATAGTACGGGAGGTTAAAATTACTAAAAACAATTGGCCAATATATTAAAAAACATAAAAAAAGCGCCATGTAGGCGCTTTATAAGGTTAAGTAGTTGTTTATGCAGCTATACCACTGTGACGCAGTAGCGCATCAACATTTGGCTCGCGACCTCGGAACTTTTTAAATAACTCCATAGGTTCTTCACTGCCGCCTTTTTCTAAAATATTTTCTAAGAAGGCTTTACCTGTTTCGGCGTTAAAAATACCGTCTTCTTCAAATTTAGAAAATGCATCGGCAGAGAGTACCTCAGCCCATTTGTACGAGTAGTAACCGGCGCTGTAGCCACCTGCAAAAATATGACTAAAGCCATGTTGAAAACGATTAAACTCAGGCGGGTTAACCACCGACGTGCGGCTACGTACGTCGTTTAAAATCGCTTGAATTTGGCACTCTTGGTTTGCCTGGTAGTCGTGGTGGATTCTAAAATCGAACAACGAAAACTCAATCTGACGCAGCATTTGCATGCCAGAATTATAGTTTTTAGCAGCCAGTAGCTTATCAAGTAGCTCTTTTGGTAATGGCTCACCACTTTCAAAGTGGCCTGAAATAAAGCTCAGCGCTTCTTCATCGTAACACCAGTTTTCTAAAAATTGGCTTGGTAGCTCTACGGCATCCCATGCAACGCCGTTAATACCAGCAACAGGAGCAGCATCAACTTGGGTAAGCATGTGGTGTATACCATGGCCAAATTCGTGGAAAAGCGTGGTTACTTCGTCATGTGTAAATAGCGCCGGTTTGTCGCCTACCGCTTTATTAAAGTTACACACTAAGTATGCCACGGGTGTTTGCAATTCTCCGCTGGCGCGCACTTTACGCCCCATACAGTCATCCATCCACGCGCCGCCACGTTTGCGCTCGCGTGCATATAGATCAAGATAAAAACGACCGCGCAATGTATTACTGCTATCAAAAATTTCAAAAAAGCGAACATCGCTGTGGTAGCTATCAAAGTCGCTTACTTCTTTTACCTTAATACCAAAAAGGCGGCTAACGGTTTCAAATAAACCGCTAAGTACTTTATCTGCAGGGAAATAAGGGCGCAGTACTTCATCTGAAATTGCGTATTTTTCTTGCTTGAGCTTTTCGCTGTAGTAACCAAAATCCCATGCTTGAAGCTCAGTAATGCCATGGTGTTGCTCAGCATAGGCTTTTAGCTCTGCCACTTCTTGCTCTGCTTGAGGCTTAGACTTAGCGGCTAAGTCTTCTAAAAATGAGAAAACTTGCGCTGGCGACTCGGCCATTTTAGTTGCTAATGATTTTTCAGCGTAGTTATTAAACCCTAATAGCTGCGATAGCTCATGGCGTAGTGCAAGCTCTTCTTTCATAATGGCTGAGTTATCAAACTCACCCGCATTAGGGCCTTGATCTGAAGCGCGCGTACAAAATGCCGTGTAGGTTTCTTTGCGCAGTTCGCGGTCATCTGCATAGGTCATTACCGGTAAGTAAGACGGAAAATCAAGCGTAAATACCCAGCCGTCTAAACCTTTGCTTTTAGCTGTTTCGCTAGCAAGCGCTAATGCCGACTCTGGCAAGCCTGCCAATTGGCTTTCATCGGTAATGTGTTTATGCCATGCAAGCGTTGCATCCATTACGTTGTTGCCAAATTTAGAGGCTAGCTCAGATAAACGCGTGCTAATTTCGCCGTAGCGCTTTTGATCTTCTGCTGATAATGCAATGCCTGAAAGTTTAAAATCGCGTAAGGCGTTGGTGATGGTTTTTTGCTGCGCAGTGCTAAGTGTTTTAAATTCATCGCTGTTATAAAGCGCATTATACGCTTCGTACAGGCCTTGATGCTGCCCGACAAATGTTGAGTACTCCGATATAAGTGGTAAACATTGCTCGTAGGCTTCACGCAGCTCGTCGTTATTCATGACTGAATTAAGGTGCGATACCGGTGAAAACATACGCGAGAGTTTATCGTCGGCTTCTTCAAGGGGTAATACTAAATCGTTCCATGTAAACGAGCCTTTCGCTAACACGTCATCTATGGCTTTACGACATTGCTCTATACCGTGCTTTAGTGCCGGTACTACGTACTCTGGCTTTATTTTTGAAAACGGGGGTAAGCCTTCTAGGCCAATGAGTGGATTTGTTTGTGCTTCGCTCATGAATTTTCTCAATTTAATTGACTATGAATTTGAAGTTGGGGCAAAACGGTGAAATACAAGCCTCCATTAATGGGTCTAATATAGCTTAGGATGAAACTGATCGGCATAATAAACAATTTCGTTTGTTGTATTTATCAGCTTTTTAGCGCGCCGCGCTGGGTGACTTGCACTTAGCATATGCTATCATCGGCACATTATAGTTAAATATATTTTTTGAGGATAAAACATGGCTCAGCATTTTGATTACATTGCGATTGGTGGTGGTAGTGGCGGTATTGCCTCTGCTAACCGTGCGGCAATGCGTGGCGCTAAAGTAGCGCTTATCGAAGCAAAACACATGGGCGGCACCTGTGTTAATGTAGGCTGTGTGCCTAAAAAAGTAATGTGGCATGGCGCACAAGTTGCTGAAGCAATTAACTTATACGCACCTGATTACGGCTTTAACGTAGAAGTAAAAGACTTTAACTGGAGCAAACTCGTTGAGAGCCGCGAAGCGTACATTGGTCGCATTCACAAAGGATACGACAACGGTTTAGCGAACAATGGCGTAACCGTAATTAATGGTTTTGCTAAATTTGTTGATAGCAAAACCGTAGAAGTAAACGGCGAGCATTACACGGCCGATCATATTTTGATTGCAGTAGGTGGACGTCCGCATACTCCTAATATTCCAGGTGCTGAGTACGGTATAGACTCAAATGGCTTTTTTGAATTAACAGAGCAGCCAAAGCGAGTAGCGGTAATTGGCGCAGGTTACATTGCTGTAGAACTTGCCGGTGTACTACATGGTTTAGGCACAGAAACTCATTTATTTGTACGCAGACACGCGCCGCTTCGTAATTTTGATACGCTACTGGTTGAAACCCTAGTAGAGATCATGAAAAAAGAAGGCCCAACACTGCATACCGAATGCTCGCCTAAAGAAATTGTTAAAGAAAGCGATGGTAGCTTAACCATTCATTTTGAAAATGGTTACAGCCAAAATGTTGACCAAGTAATTTGGGCTATTGGCCGCGAGCCAAGCACCGATGTAATTAACATTGCAGCAGCAGGGGTTGAACTAAATAGCTCTGGTTATGTAAAAGTAGATGAATATCAAAATACAAACGTACCTGGTATTTATGCTGTAGGCGATATTATTGAGCACGGTATAGAACTTACGCCTGTCGCTGTTAAAGCCGGTCGCACCCTATCAGAGCGTTTATTTAATAAAGACCTACCTGATGATTTAAAAATGGATTACAGCCTTGTACCTACTGTGGTATTTAGCCACCCACCTATTGGTACTATTGGTGAAACCGAGCAAGAAGCTATTGCTCGCCACGGCGAAGAAAACGTAAAAGTGTACAAGTCGGGCTTTGCCGCTATGTACACAGCCGTTACACAACACCGCCAACCGTGTGCAATGAAGCTTGTATGCGTAGGCCCTGAAGAAAAAGTAGTTGGCTTACACGGCATTGGTTTTGCCGTTGACGAAATGATTCAAGGCTTTGCGGTTGCTATGAAAATGGGCGCAACTAAAGCTGATTTTGATGCTGTTGTTGCACTGCACCCTACAGGCTCAGAAGAGTTTGTGACGATGCGCTAAGCAAATTCTGCTTATAACGTTAAAAGCCCTTACTATGTTTTAGTAAGGGCTTTTTTATGCTTAACGCATTTAACCCTATACAGCACAACTAATTAACTCAACTTATTACAAAAAACACATCATAAATACATAATATAAAAATATAACCCATTAATTTAACAGCAAAAAACTTAGACCGACAAATATATAAAAAGTTTCTATAATGTTTTGGCTTTTAGCCATTTTTATAATTAAACTGCCGCGCATTGTTTTCTATTTGAGCTTTTATATGTTTTTACTGCGATCTTTTATTTACTTATTATGCTTAGCAGGTGTGGCTTTTTTAATTCAGCTTGAAGGTTTTGATTTACAGCAAAATGCACTTTACAGTGAAGAAACACTAACAGAACACATGCAAGATATTTTAACGTTTTTAAGTTGTATGCTGTTTTTCTACGCCTCACGTATTCACTCTGATCTTAAAATAGCCGCGCTGTTACTGGCTGCTTTGTCGGCTGCTATGTTTGTTAGAGAATTTGACACCTATCTAGATATGTATGTATTTGATGGCGCATGGCAAGCAATTGTATATACGCTATTAGCGAGCGTACTACTTTACTTAAAAGCCCAACTAGGCTTTATTTACAGCTCGTTAAAAGCCTATGCGCAAACACCGAGCTATGGTATTTGTCTATCTGGCTTAGTGACCTTACTCGCTTTTTCGAGAATGATGGGCAAGGGCGAGTTTTGGCACTCAGTTATGGGAGAACAATACGTTCGGGTAGTTAAAAATATTATTGAGGAAGGCATAGAAACCCTAGGTTACACGCTTATTTTTATCGCTGCCATTGAGCTTGTATTGTTTTGCCAAAAACACGCTAAACACACGCAGGTCTCTATTACAGAGCAAACAGCCTAGCTGCTAAGTAATACCGGTTTAATTAAGTATTAGCCATTCTAGCGTACAAGATAAAGCGCTAACAGGGTTATAACGCTATTCAGCTATTGCTATAAATGGCTCATAACTTAATACAATTGGTATAAGTGATTTTATGTAGCTTAAATTTGCTAATTGGTTTGATTACTCAATATACTTAGCGTGCCTATTGCTACTCGTATTTGGAAGTTATGATTAAAGACATACTCATGCACCCTTTTTTAGTTTCTGTGCTCGTGCTTGCCATTGCATTTGTGCTTAAAGTACTGGTTGATAAACTAGCAAGAAACCGCGCAGAAAAAAAAGAAAAAGACATTCGTTACATCACTCATAACATTAAGCACTTTATTAATTTTGTTATGGTGTTGTCGCTGCTATTTGTGTGGTCGACCGAAATACAAAATTTTGCGCTGTCTATTGCTGCGTTTGCAGTGGCTATAGTGCTTGCAACTCGCGAGTTTATACAATGCGTTATTGGCTTTTTTTACCTAGTTACCACCCGCCCGTTTAGAGTAGGTGATTGGATACAAGTAGGTGACTATTTTGGCGAAGTAGCCGAAACAGACTGGGTAAAAACCACCATGCATGAAATAGACATGCACACTTATCAGTTTTCGCGCAAAACAATTTATATACCAAATAATAAGCTGATCACCAGCTCAATTAAAAACCTTAATTATGTAAAGCGCTTTGTTACTCATCATTTTACTATTGTACGCAGAGAGAGCTTTAACCCTTATGTTATTCATGACGAGTTAGTCAATCAGGCAAAGCTGTACTGCGAAGAGTTTCACGATGTAGCAACACGTTATAATTCGATGATAGAGCGTAAACTCGATGCAAAAATTTCAGGTCCGGCACCGGTTATTCACTTTGGTACTACGGAGCTTGGTGAGTTTAAAGCAAGCTTTACGCTATTTTGCCCAACCAACAAAGCACTTGAAATAGAGCATAAATTAACTGAGTGTTTTATGGCTTTGTGGTACGAACAGGCGAAGAAGAACAAAGAAGAGCAAAGCGAGGCGTAAACCTCGCATTGGTAACCTATAAAGCGCGAATTGCTTCGCGCTTTATTGTTTTATGCGGTGCCACCTACTGTAAGTTGGTCTATTTTAAGGCTTGGTTGACCTACCCCTACAGGAACACTTTGGCCATCTTTACCGCAGACACCTACGCCTTTATCAAGGGCTAAATCGTTGCCTACCATAGAAATATGCTGCATCACCTCTGGGCCATTGCCAATCAGTGTTGCACCTTTAATTGGCTGGGTAATTTTACCGTTTTCAATTAAATACGCCTCTGATGCGCTAAATACAAACTTACCTGAAGTAATATCTACTTGGCCGCCACCAAAGTTTGGTGCAAATACCCCTTTTTTAACTGAGCTTATAATATCGGCTTGGCTATGCTCGCCCCCTAGCATGTAGGTGTTGGTCATACGCGGCATAGGTAAATGCGCATACGACTCACGACGTGCATTACCTGTTGGGTTTACACCCATTAAACGCGCATTGAGCTTATCTTGCATGTAACCTTTTAAAATACCGTTTTCGATAAGTACGTTATAAGCTGCAGGCGTGCCTTCATCGTCAACGTTAAGTGAACCGCGGCGATCGGCCATGGTGCCATCATCAACTACTGTACACAGCTCAGACGCTACTTTTTGCCCCACTTTACCGCTAAATGCCGAAGCCCCTTTACGGTTAAAGTCGCCTTCAAGGCCATGGCCTACAGCTTCGTGTAAAAGCACGCCAGGCCAGCCATTGCCTAACACCACTTCCATTGTGCCAGCTGGTGCATCAATTGCCTCTAAGTTTACTTTAGCTTGGCGTACAGCTTCTTCGGCAAAGCCCATCCAACGTGGCTTGCCTTCAACTAGTTCTTTAAAGTAACCATAATCTAAGCGTGCGCCGCCCCCTGCACCACCGCGCTCACGGCGGCCATTTTTTTCAAGTAAAACGGAGCAGTTTAAACGAATAAGCGGGCGTATATCGGTAGCAAACGTGCCATCGCTGGCAGCAATTAATACTTCTTCGTATACAGCCGACATTGAACTAATTACTTGCTCAGCATCAGGGGCGAGTTCGCGTATGTAGTTTTCAAGCTCACGCAATAAACTCACTTTATCGCTGTCACTCATGCTTGATATTGGCTGATGCGGGGCAAATTGCTCTTTTGCTTTCACATCGCTAAATACTTTAATGGTTTTATCTTCGCCTGCATCGGCAATGCTACGAGCTGCCGTTGCGGCTTTGTTTAACGCTTCAAGGTTAATAGCATCAGAGTAAGAAAACCCTGTTTTTTCACCACTAACGGCACGAACACCTACTCCGCGCTCAACATTGTACGAGCCTTCTTTTACTAAGCCGTCTTCAAGCACCCAAGACTCATGATGGCTTGATTGAAAGTATAAATCGGCGTAATCCACTTTATGCTGATGAATATACCCAAGCGTTTTTTCGAGTTCTTCTCGATTTAGCTGGCTGTCGTGTAATAAATGCTGTTCAACCGAATTCATAATAAATGCTCTCTAAATCGTTGATGAGATTGCACGGGCATATCTCTTCTAATTTTATTTAACTGGTTTAGGTCGGCGTAACCGCTTATAAACCCTACTCCACTTTCAAGCGTTGCTATTTGCTCGCCCCACGGTGAAATAATAATACTGTGGCCGTATGTTTGGCGGCCATTTTGATGCGTTCCATACTGCGCCGCTGCAATAACGTAACATTGCGTTTCTATTGCGCGTGCTTTTAATAAGGGTTGCCAATGTGCTTGCCCTGTAGGGAGTGTAAAAGCACTGGGCACTAAAATTATTTCAGCCCCTTGGCGCGTAAGTGCGCTAAATAATCCGCTAAAGCGCAAATCATAACATACTGTTAAGCCAATTTTACCAAACGGTGTAGCAACAACCACCACATCATCGCCTGCCTGAGTAAAGTCTGACTCTCGATAGCTGGCGGTTTTATCGGCCACATCAACATCAAATAAATGCATTTTATTGTACGTGGCTACGCATTCACCTTGGCTATTAAATAAGTGCGAGGCCGCAAAGTATTTATTATTTTTGTGTGGCTCAGGGATGGTGCCCGCATTTAGCCAAATATTATGCTTTTTACACAATGCACTTAATTGCTGTTTATAGTGTGTAATACGTTTAGCAACCGCTAGCGTATCATGGCCACTTTTACTAAATACTAAAAACGCCTCGGGTAAACACACAAGCATTGGCCTGGCTGTGGGGAGTTTATTTAACGCCTCGCCAAGGGTTGCCATGTTGTCGTCGGGGTTGATGCCTGAGCACATTTGCAAAGCAATTATATTGGTATTTAGCATACTCATTGTGTTGCTGTTACCGCGGCATCTTTAAGTGTGAGTGTGCTGGCCGCTTGCGGCTGATTTTGCGCAGCTTGCGGTAAGGTAACTTCCTTACTTTTACGCTCAAGCTCTTGTACCACAGGGTCATTCATTTTGCCGGTTACTTTAAAGTTAATTTCGGAGATCACCCTTGCTGAGTGAATAACCTTATCAAGCGCTAAAGCGGCAAGCCCTGTGACGGGATTAACCATCCAAGCCACAATAACCGGAATACTAGATGTTACTTGTGGTGCCACTGCTAAATCGTAATCTATTTCAAGGGTGTTTAAATTAGCATAGCCGTTAATCGTTAAATCGGCTGGCACGCCATCCATTTTGGTATCTTTTGTGTAGGCTATACCTTTATCTAGCTGCATAGAGCCTTTTAAGCTGTTGTAAAAAAAGCCTTTTGAAAATACATCTCTAAAATCGAGTTTTAATTTACGCACTAGCGAGTCAAGGCTAAGTAACGAAAACACACGTGCCCCACCATCACTTATTTCAGCAATGTGGCCTTCGCCTAAATCCCACTTAACTTCACCGCCCAAACTAGGTATATCAAAGTTATACGGAGCGCCTTGCCAAGCAAGGTTGTAGTTAATATCGGCTTTTGAGTCTTTTATAGCGGTGGTGATATCAAACTCATCAAATAGCGCGCCTATATCGTCACTTTTAAGTTCACCATTAAATTGCGTAAAGCCACCTTGCCATTGCCCTTTGGTACGTAAAATATGGTCGCCCTTATCAACCACAAGCTCAGAAATACTGAGCTTGTCGCCTTTACCGACCAGCGAAGCGCTCACTTTATCAAGCTGATAACTTGCCACTTTACAATCTGCACATTCAAATTCAATGGCAGGTACTGTGTTAAGCCACTCTAGGTTTTGCTCTGGCAGTACATCGGTGATCTCAAGTTCTTCATCTACTTTAGGTGCAAAGTTGAGTCTTAAGTAATCGCTATTTATACGTATCGGCTGGCTTGGCTGAGAGCTAGGAATAAACACCTCAGCACGCAGCTCTTTGGCATTAAGCTTTAAATATAAGTCGTTTTGCTGGGGCGCTAAGCGCATTTCAAAATCGTTAAAAATAATGTCGCTAGCATTAACTTTGTCAATATGCGCAACCACTTCATTTAATGGCGGCATAATACCCTCAGACTGCTGGTTTGGCTTAGCTTGAGCGGCTTTAATTATTTGGTCTATTAATTCAAACCATGCTTCTAGTTGCGTTTGTTCAAGGTTAATATTAACGCTTAAATCTTTTTGATTTAGCCCTAAATCTTGCTCACCAAGTACAATATGCATATTACTAAATTGCGGCTGACCGTTTTCTAAAATCGCATTAAAATATAACTGCTGATTAGCATTAGCCGTAATAAGATTTGAAATATCATCGCCTTGCACTATGCCAGTTAACGGCCAAACCTGTTCACTTGTTTTGCCATAGGGCGCTGGTAGCGTGCTCGTTAACCCTCGTAGCTCTGAGCTTACCTGAGCGCGGTAATTAAAGCCTTGCTCAGTAAAATTAAGTGCAAGGCCTAAATCAACTTCACTTTGCCCACTCAGGTACCCTTTCAGTACACCTTGCGCCTGGGTTGTTAGTCTATCTGCATTTAGTAACGCCGTTATATCAATATTAGCGGTGTACTGCTGTGCTTCGCTTGCACTATTATAGTTAATGCTAAGCGGCATACCCAACCATGTAGCGCTGGCGTTTTGCATGCTAATTGTATCGTTTTCAAAGCTGAGCTCGCCGCTTAGTTTTTCAAGCGCAATGCCAGGGGCTGCAATATAAACAGGCAAATCGTTTAGTTTTACTTTGCCGCTGACACTGGCTCCACCTTTAAATTTAGAGCCAATCAAAAGAGTTACGCTTGCATCGGCTTGACCTTTACCCTGCACCACTTCAAAAATATTGGCCAGTGGGTTTGCAATCGGGGTGGCTGCAAAAAAGTCATGCAGTTTTTCCATTTGCGCGCGTTTATCTATTTGTACAATGAGTTGATCAGCGTGCATTAAATCGGCAATACTCACTTGCACGCTATCGCCTACTTCTAAATTAACTAACTGGCCTTGCTGGCTATAAATATCCATTCGCTCGTTGGCAAAATGCAGCTGCACATTAGCGTTAGTTACTGCCGGCCAATTGGGGTCAAACGCGTACGTTGCGTTATCTATTTGCGCGAGTACATCAAATTGGCCGCTGCCATCGGTGAAAGGAAAACCTGAGAGCGGACCTGCAAATAATACTTGCGCCTTAGCTACTTCGCCCCCTTTTATTGCACCGTTTAAGTAGCTTACAAGTTGAGGGCTCATTGCCTTTAACGGAAAGTAGTGCCCAGCTACTGTGGCATCCTCTGCATAGGCTTCTGCGTATAGATCTAAGCGAGGATCGTCGCTAAGGCTTACATTTAGCTCAGCCGCTAAGGTAACTTCGTTATTATCAAACCAAATATTATTACTGCTTACATTCCAGTAATTATCTGTTTTTGCTAAATCCAGATCGATATTAATTTGGTTGTAATCAATATTTTTACTGAAGCTGTTGCCGGTTATTAAAGTCCCGTTTTCGCCAAATAGCTGCACTCGCCCGCGCTGCTGATTTATAAGCCCCGAGACTCTCAGCGCCTGCGCTGCAGGAATACCAGACACTTCTTGCCAGCCAATATTATTAGCTGAAAACCATAACTGCCATTGCTCATCTGGATTAAGTTCTAGGTAGGCTTGATCGATAAAACCGCTTGGTTTGCGGTTTAAAAGTGGCTGTAATGCTTCAAAATTAGTTAACGACGCCAAGTTACTCAGTAAAGAAAGATCAACCTGCTGCAGCCACACTTTATTTTGCTTACCTAAGTTTGCCTCAAATTCTAGACTTGGCCAGGTTGTGTCGTTATTACTAAATGTTAGGCCCGTGCTTTTTAAGTGCCAAGCGTTTGCCTCAGGAAATAAATGAAATCCCCCTTCGCTTAAGCTTACTTGTTTAGCTTGTTGGTTGTTTTGCCAGTGCACAAAGCTAGGTAACCACTGCATTTTTACATCGCTGATAAAACCATTTTCGAGCTTAAGCCAAGACTTTAAGTTTATGTCTGTGTAAAGCTGTTGTTTTTCAGTATTAATATATTGCGCCAACCAATTAGACACATCTACGCTATTTGCTTGTACGTAAATATCACCCGCAATTTGCTCTATAGTTTTGCCACTAAGTGCGATACGAGCGTCAAAGCTACCCACACTAATGCCGGGCAAGGCGAGGCTGCCGCTTCCTAAATGCTGTTCATCTTGGTTTTGCCATACTATGTTTTCGAGTAATAGTTTGCGCTCTCTACCATCTTCTAAAATGAAATTAATACTCGAATTTTCAATAGCAAAATGCCCTGTATCTCCCAAAAACAGCTCTTCAATTAGCTCTTTTTGTTCAAACGAGACATCATCGTTATTGGTGTTATTAAATAAATTTTGAATATTTACACTGGTATGAAAGCCATTAATAACAAAGTAATTAGACTTTAACTGAAAGGCTTTAATGCTCTCCCATAGGTTAAGTTCTAGGCTTGTTTTGGCAATAGTAAGCGATATAGGCGCAGTTTCGTTATCCTTAAAGGAGAGATCTTCTAATACCAAGGCAGGGCCGGCGCCATGCCAACTGGCAGAGATTGCGCCTATAGAAAGACTAATGGCAAATTTATCGTGCAGGTAGGTTTCTATATCGCCTTTGTAGTCGTTTGCATAAGGTAAGGTGTACTTTAAAATAGAAACAATCACGGCCAGTAATACTAAAATTATGGCGCAGGTTTGCCATAACTTTCTAAAACAAAAAAAACAGACCGCTTTCGTTTTCATTACATCATTACCACATCAAACTGCTCTTGGCTGTATAGGCTCTCTGTTTGAATATTGACCTGCTTACCAATAAATAGTTCAAGTTCGGCAAGGTTATGATACTCATCATTGAGTAAGGCTTCACTTACAGCCGGCGCCGCATATACCATGAATTTATCGGCATCGTAGGCACGATTAACGCGCACTATTTCACGCAGTATTTCATAGCATACGGTTTCGACTGTTTTTTGTGAGCCACGCCCAGAGCAAGCCGGACACACATCACACAAAATATGCTCAAGGCTTTCGCGGGTGCGCTTACGGGTCATTTCTACTAAGCCTAATGCGCTTAAGCCATTTATGTTGGCTTTTGCACGGTCTTTAGATAGTGCTGACTCTAGAGAATGTAATACTCTGCGTTTATGATCTTCGCTGATCATATCGATAAAATCGATAATAATAATACCGCCTAAGTTACGCAGGCGTAGCTGCCTAGCAATGGCTGATGTGGCTTCTACATTGGTATTAAAAATGGTTTCTTCTAAATTACGATGCCCTACAAACGCACCTGTATTCACATCAACGGTTGTCATCGCTTCGGTTTGGTCGATAATTAAATAACCGCCCGACTTAAGCGTGACTTTACGATGCAATGCTTTTTGAATTTCGGTTTCAACGTCAAATAAGTCAAAAATTGGGCGCTCACCTGGGTAGTACTCAAGTGCCTGCGAAAGCAAAGGCACAAACTCTTCAGTAAACAGCTTTAGCTCTTGATAGGTTAGCTTAGAGTCAACCCTAATACGCTCCATATCTTCACCTACGTAGTCGCGCAGGGTTCTAAATGCAAGCGTTAAGTCTTCGTGTAATATACTGGCTTTATTGGTTTTTTTACGACGTGATACAATTTTTTGCCACAGTTTTCGTAAAAATTCAGCATCGTGTCTTAGCTCCGCTTCACTGGCGCCCTCTGCCGCTGTACGAACAATAAAACTGCCATTATCGTCGCCGTATTCTGCCACTATTTTTTTTAGTCGCGCACGCTCTTCTTCGGTTTCAATACGCTGACTAACACCTACATGCGTAGCGTCTGGCATAAACACTAAATAGCGCGAAGGTATAGTGATATCGGTAGTAAGCCTTGCTCCTTTAGTGCCTAGTGGGTCTTTAACCACTTGCACCATAATGTATTGCCCTTGGCGTACTAGCTCACGTATGTCTTGTACTTTTTTTATTGGCTCGTCGTCTACGCCCTCAACTATTGAGGCGCTATTGACTATGTCTGATGCATGCAAAAAAGCGGCTTTTTCTAGGCCTATATCAACAAAAGCAGCTTGCATGCCTGGCAGTACGCGGCTTATTTTTCCTAAATAAATATTGCCTACAATACCTAGGTTGCCTATACGCTCTAGTTGAATTTCTTGTAATACACCGTTTTCGATTAGGGCAACACGGCTTTCACTTGGCGTGACATTTATTAGTAATTCTGTACTCATGTTACCTTCTTAAGAATGCTTGTAATAATTGTTCGGTCTCGTATAAAGGTAAGCCTACAACAGCAAAATAGCTACCCGCAATGTGTGTAACAAAGCGACCACCTAAGCCTTGAATGCCATAACCACCGGCTTTATCTTGTGGCTCGTTTGACTCCCAATAGCTATTTATTTCTTCATCGCTGAGGGTTTTAAAGGTCACATCGGTACTCACTACACAACTTAGTACATCTGTTTGTGTAGCAAAAGCAACGGCAGTAAGTACTTGATGTGTATTACCAGATAAACGTTTAAGTGTTGTTATAAAATCGTTTTTATCGCGTGGTTTACCCAACGATTCGTTATCAATAACAACCACAGTATCACTACCAAGCACTGGGCGGTCTGTGTAACCAAGCGCTACGCCTGTTTGCGCTTTTAAGCGAGCTAAGCGCTCAACCAATGCATGAGGCTGCTCGTTTGCAAGTGGGGTTTCATCTGCATCTACACTGAACTGTTCAAACTCAATGCCTAACTGACTCAACAACTCTTTACGTCGCGGGGAGGCTGATGCCAAATATACTGCGGTTGTCATTACCTGATCCTAAAATGTCTACGGTATTTGCGAAGAAGTAAAAAGACCCAAAACCAGCTGACCATACCGGTCGCCACTGGCCACAGGTATTGTGGATTAAAATAAACACCTAATAAAAAGTGATTTAACCAAAATTGCATTAAGTGATACAAGGTTAAAAATAAGCCCACTAATAAGCTTTGCTGCCAAAGCGAAAAGTTACGTATTTTTTGAAAGTTACTTGCGGTCACAAATATACAAATAGAATACGTGAGTGAGTTAACCCCTAATGGCGAGCCTAAGGCTAAGTCCATGAGTAGGCCAACAACCCACGCGGTACCAATATTTAATCTATGCGGCACTGCCAGCGACCAGTACATTAATACCAGTAATACCCAATCAGGTCTGAAAGGCTCAAACGAAAAAGGCAGTGGCATTAATGCCATAATTAAAGCAAAAAAGATGCTTAGGGCAATTAACAATGAATAACGATTAATCATCGCTGATTTGCTCCTGTTGATTGCGCCATAAAATAACCAACAAACGAATACGGTCTAGCTGTGCAATAGGCTCTGCAAATACTTGAGCAAATGGGCGCCCTTCATCGCGGTTTATTTCGGTGACAACAGCCACCGGGTAACCTTCAGGAAACGTACCGCCAAGCCCCGAGGTCACGAGTACATCACCAATGCGAACATCAAGGCTATGAGGTACATGCGAAAGCTTAACAACGTTAATTTTACCTATGCCTTCGACTACCGTGCGTACGTCGTTTCGTAGTATACGTACCGGCGTAGCATGAGTTGTGTCGGTCATTAGTAGCACGCGCGATGTGGTAGAGCCTACTTTTGTTAATTGGCCAACAACCCCCATTTCATCAATTACCGCTTGGCCTTCGCTTAGGCCGTCGGTGGTACCGCGGTTAATAACCACTTGATGACTATAAGGGTTTGAATGTACAGAAAGTACTTGGGCTATTTTTTTACGATTAGATTGCTTAGCCGATGAGCCAAGTAAAGCGCGTAGCTTTTGGTTTTCGCGGGCTAAAAATTGGTATTGCTGCAATTGCTCGCTTTGTAGCATTTGCTTTTTTTTCAGCGCTTCGTTTTCACTCAGTAACTGATCGCGGGTATGCAGGCTTTTAGCACCTAAGCTAAATATTTCGTAAGGTAGGTTGGCAACGTAAATTAATGGGCTGACAAGTGTATTAAGGCTTGTACGTATAACCGTGCCGCCTTGTGTAAACTTATCGCCCGCAATGAGCACTATGCTCAAAAGCACTGCGACAAAAAGTCGCAGTTGCAAAGAGATGGTTTGTCCAAACAGTAATTTCATTAATCGTAACTAAAAACGTCACCACCATGAACATCAATCATTTCAAGTGCTTTACCGCCGCCACGTGCTACACACGTAAGTGGATCATCGGCAACAACCACAGGAATGCCTGTTTCTTCCATTAATAAACGATCTAAATCTTTTAATAGTGCACCACCGCCAGTCAGTACCATACCGTGAGCTGAAATATCCGATGCAAGCTCAGGTGGCGACTGCTCAAGTGCAACCATTACCGCACTTACAATGCCCATTAGCGGCTCTTGGAGTGCTTCTAAAATTTCGTGCGAGTTAAGTGTAAATGAGCGAGGAACACCTTCGGCTAAGTTACGACCGCGTACTTCAATTTCAATTGGTTCGTCAGTTTTAAAAGCAGAGCCAATTTGATGTTTAATATTTTCAGCCGTTGCTTCACCAATTAGGCTACCAAAGTTACGGCGCACATAATTAATAATGGCTTCATCAAATTTATCGCCACCAATACGCACAGACGATGAGTAAACAACACCGTTTAGTGAAATAATAGCAACTTCGGTAGTACCACCACCAATATCAACAACCATAGAACCGGTTGCTTCTGATACTGGTAGCCCAGCACCAATTGCTGCGGCCATTGGCTCTTCAATTAGGTACACTTCGCGCGCGCCGGCACCCATTGCTGATTCGCGGATTGCACGCTTTTCTACTTGGGTTGCACCACACGGTACACAAATAAGTACACGCGGGCTTGGGCGCATAAAGTTATTGTTGTGCACTTGTTTTATAAAGTGTTGTAACATTTTTTCGGTTACATAAAAGTCGGCTATTACGCCATCTTTCATTGGGCGAATCGCTTTAATATTACCCGGTGTACGCCCTAGCATTTGTTTTGCTTCTGTACCCACAGAAGCGACACTTTTAGGTCCACCAGCGCGTTCTTGACGAATAGCTACAACTGAAGGTTCGTTAAGTACAATACCTTCTTCTTTTACATAGATAAGGGTATTGGCTGTACCCAAGTCGATCGATAGATCGTTTGAAAAAATACCACGGAGTTTTTTAAACATGAGGCTGGATGACCTTTGAAATACGTTCTTATGTTAGCTGCACTCACTTTAACATGCCTAATTAGATGAGCAATATAAAGCGCAACTACCTTTGTTAATTTGTGAAAAAAGGAAGCTAGGCTTCCTTGGTTAAATGCTATCGTTCGCGGACTAAGCGAAAGCCAATGTAGTTAGATCTAAAATCTGGCGCTAAAATTAATCGTGTTGAAGCACGTGCAAGGCTTGGTGCAAAGTTCCACGCCCCGCCTCTTACTGCAACATCAGATTCGCCCGACTCTTTAGCTGTCCATTCCCACACATTGCCTACGGTGTCGTATAATCCAAATGCGTTAGGAGAAAAAGAACCCACCGGTGCTGCACGTTTGTTTGACCATTCGCTACCACACCAACCACAGTTAGCTAAATTTTTACCTATTTCGTTACCCCAAGGGTATTCTGTTTCTGTACCTGCGCGAGCGGCGTATTCCCATTCAACTTCATTAGGTAAACGGTACTGCTGGCCGGTTTCGCCAGAGAGCCATTCGGCGTACGCTTTCGCGTCGTTAAATGTTAAACACACAGCAGGAAAATCGCTGCTTTGCTCAAAACCTGGGTTACGCCAGTTTAAATTAGCTTCCCATACGGGTTCGCCA
Source organism: Pseudoalteromonas sp. S327 (assembly GCF_005886415.1). NCBI lineage: Bacteria > Pseudomonadati > Pseudomonadota > Gammaproteobacteria > Alteromonadales > Pseudoalteromonadaceae > Pseudoalteromonas > Pseudoalteromonas sp. S327. The sequence goes on from NZ_PNDP01000032.1 coordinate 78,076, forward strand.
TTTAAATAATAAGCACACCCTTTGCTTTGCTCTGCTTGTGTTTTATACCCAGTACTTGCTACAAACGCTTCATAGGCACCTACGGTAACCTCTTTGGTTTGCATAGCAAATGAGCTGGCTATCACTTTTTCAATAACCGGGCGTTCATTTGCTAAACCATTGCCGTTAATATCGCCCATCTTAAATTTACCGGCGGGCACAACTACAACATTATTTTGTACATCAGCAGAGCGATTAGTGCTTGCTGTACGACTTACAGGTTTTGGTTGCTCGCGAGTGTAAGCCGGTGCAGCAATCGACTCAGACTTTTTTACTAAGTTAGCATGAATAGTCTGTGCTTTAGTTAAATCAACTCTCACTTTGTAAGGCTTATAACCTAATTTACGTATTTCTACGTTATGCACACCACGCGGTAAACGCGTAACTAAACGCGTAGAGCCAAAGCTCACCCCATCAATAAACACTTCATCATCGTAAACATTTGAACGTAAAGTCAGCTCAACTTGCTGATTTTTCTCTTTATTTATAATTGATGGATAGTTTTTTTTTGTAGGTGCAGCTTTCACTGAATAATCGCGCACTGGCTGATTGTTCATTCGCGATACAGACACAGTGTCGGTATTATCCGCGGCGTTGCTGAATGTTAACTGACTATCAGAGTAGGTTGTACCGTAACCAGGCTGATACGCTGTCGCGAGTGGCGAGCCATATTCAGAACAATAACGGTTATCTACGTTTAATAAGTTACATAGGCGGCTGCTGTTTACTTCGCCGCGCATGGTTACGCTTAAGTTAACGTTGTAATTGCCTTGTCCACTAAATGCACTGTTAACTACATGGCTACTTAAAATTTGTACTTGTGCGCCTGCCATGTTGCGTTTTGGTTCAACAATTCGCTCTTCTGTTAAATTAGCAAATATTTGATCAACAAAGCGCTTAGTGGCTTTTTGTAAACCCATTTGCTGGCCGCGTTGCTCACAAGCTGCGAGCGTTTCGGTACGCTTACAGTTAATTGTGTGGTTTACTTCAAGTGTACCTTCGCGGGTAAACTCATTACGTAAACGCTCTACTCGGGCTGTAGTTAATTGCTCTTTTAAGCTTTCTAAGGTGTTTAAAAGCGTATGTTTTGCAACACGAATTTGCTCTATATCTTTACGATGAGATGCAATTGCCGCCAACTGCATTGAGATGTCGTCTTTATTTTGCTTATGATCAACCACGGCTTTTTGATAGCGCGATTGGGCAGCACTAATATCAAGCGTAGGATCGTCAATTAAGCGGCGATACATTTCGTTCATCGCATCAAGTGCTTGGTTTTTCTCTTTATCAAGCTCTGTAGAGCGAGAACGAAGTAGTTCAAGTTGGTTTTGTAACTGACTTTCTTCTTTTAAGTGTTTTTCAAGTATTTGTGTCGAGTTATCGTATTCTGTTTGTTTAATACTAATCTCTGATTCAATTCCGGTTACTGTTGCTGTGTCTTGTGCAAATGCACTACTAGCTAACAAACTAGCGGAAATTAACAGAGATAAAGGAGCAATTCGCATATATTCCAGTCCCAAAAAGCGGCAATTATTTGGTCGTTATTATTGTTTATTAGAGTGTACTCACTTTTGAAAGCTGAACATTTTTCAACCATCAAAAATCAATACACCCAATGCCTTATGCTATGTACTTGAAGCACAAAACACAAGCTTTGTTCAATTATTATCTTAGTTTACAACTATTCTCTTGTTTCACGCCAGTAAATAACCCGATCATTTCCTCTAAAGCGACCAAATTGCAAAATAGCATGGGGATCTTGCTGTGAATTATCACCAAGCCAATCCCACTTTAACCAATTTTCTGTTTCGTATTCTAATGTAAATGTACCACTGCCATTTGGTATTGCATAAATAGCATTGTTTGTAGGGTAGCTGCCTGCCTCTAATGAACCCGCTGCACCTGCACCATACTCATAGCTTAATATTGGCGTTGAAGGCGATATTTGGGATAACTGCGGATGCTCAAATACACTGCAGTTATCTTCGGTATTTAATACAAAGCCTGTTCCATTAAAGTACTGAGCCTGCATAGGCACACGTAATGAGTCTAAATCTGAGCCGGCATTGCTGCCTAGCACTAAGCGTCCAAAACGAAAGTCTATTGGCACATCGTTTAAACGCACACTATTGCAATCAGTGCTGCAGCTTGCTTGCGTACTCGGCTCATCGTTGGCATCAATTAACGTAGCGCCTTCTGTATTAGTGACGGTGGCCATAAGATTAACCATAGTAAATGGGCCGTCGGGGTTATTTATAGCCAAGCGCGTTAACATGGCAGTGCTGTCGCTCATTTGCCACTGTCCATCGGCTAGGGTGTTCCAACTATTGCTGCTTATATTGGCTAACCTGCTGGTTAGCGTTGTTGCTGGTACATAATTACCAGCTTGATTGTTTTCGGCATTTATTTGTACTTGGGCTTTTTCAAAGCCTTGTTTGTAATTAGCCATTAGCTGGTTGTTATGATTAAGCGCTTGTACCGTAAAACCAAGCTCAAAGGGCTGATCTAAATAGGTTAAATTACTGCCTAACTGTGTACATTGCGCAGCAGCTTGAACACCTAATACTTGATAGTGCGATGGAGCAAACCGCCCTACGTTGTTTAGCTGCCCTTTTACATCGCCCACACCAAAATAATCGCCATCTTGTAAACCCGCAAATACGTTTATAATACCCACTTGGTCATAAGCGTACTGCGATATGGATTCACTCAAGTTTCCCGTATCAGTAAAGGCAAGGGTACTTAGCGCTTCAATTTGCCCCTCATTACCAGAGCTGGGTAATACTAAGCTATGTGTTACTAAAGGAGACTCGCTAATGAAGTGTTTGGCAATGGGGTTGCTATGAATAGCGCTATAGTTATCAGGTATCCCATCGTTGTTATTGTCTTGCCCTGCACGCCACTGTACTGCATTCATTTTTAAATCAAATGACTCACCCGTTAATCTAAATAAACTATCGTTTGCTGTTTGGGCATAGCCGTCACTTGCAACTTGCATCGCTAACCCAAAGGGCTTAACTACATATTCGTTAGAACTGCCGGTTAAGCTTACTGATAAATTAGTTACTGGGTCTAATACAATTGTTGCCCGTGCATTTAAACTTAATTTAGCGGCATCAGGGTAGTTAATAGCAATAGGGGCTTTTGAGTCTTGATCAAAGGTGAGCGAAAAAGTTTGATATGCTTGCTGCACGCTATACGTATTCGCATTATTACTAAGTTGTATTGGATCTGAACACGTAGCGCCGGCACTGCAGCTATAAGCTAAATCTAAATCAACTTGACCACCTGCAGGGAATGCGGCTTCGCATACGCCTGTTGTAGTATTTGTTTTAACCGCTTGAATGGATAGCTCGGCGGCATTAAAACCCTCGCTAGAGGGTTTACCAGATAATTGAGTGGGGATACTCGCTGTATTGGCTGTGTCGTTATTAAAAATAAACCCTGCATCAGAAAAAACCACTTTGCACCCGCCCAGCCCTACGTTATTACCATTAATATAACAACGCAGCGGTGCAGATGGGTCGGCGGTATTATAGCCAAGTGTAACGGTGCCTGTGGTACGCTTTGCAAGCGCTACTGTGGCAGAGCCTGTAAAGGTAATATTTTCACCGCTTACCCAGCTTTGTTGGCCACTGTTATCTGGAGACAGGTCAAGTGCGGAGGGCTCATCGTACAGTAAATCACATGCATCGTTTGCACAGGCGGTTAATGTCATTTCTTTTGCTTGACAGGTTAAGCCTTGGTTATCACTTAATGATATGCGGTAGTGATCAAGCAAAACCGGCGTAAAAATACCGCAAAATCCAGGAATACTCTCTGGCACTGTTAACGCATCAAACGTAGAGCTGCCCTCGGTTATTACTTGTGTTGCAGCGGTTATAGAGCCCTGGTATGTGACATTTTGGGCAATTCTTACTTCCCCCGTTGCGACAATGTATGCAGCAATATTTGCATCGGCCGCAATGGCAACATCGCCATCGACATATATAGCTAAATACGCCCCTTCCTCAACCACAATATTCGTTTTGCCTATGTTCAAAAATGCGCTAGAAATTAGCGACGATGTATCTTTTAAAAAGATACGGGTGGGCGCTGTTACCTTATACTCATCTTCCAATAAGTTAAGTGCTAGTTCGTCATAAAAATAATCGCCAGCTAACGATACAGGCACTTCACCGGTAGAGCTTCCATCGTTTGTGACCGTGGGTACTTGCGCAGCTTGATTTGGCTCAAGGGAGTTATACCCAGTTGCCACACAGCCTTGGCCATTACACAAAGGCGGGTTGGTGAGTGCCGTTGATATTAAATTAGTAGTGGTGATAAATTGTGCATTGCTATCGGTTATTTCCACACCTTGAACAAGCTGCACTTGTCCATCATTGTAGGTAGAAATAGCGCCAGGAAATAAAGTATCGCAATCTAAAATATCACCATTAAATACAAACGTACTGGTCATGGCCAATATAGAGGCTTCTTCTTTTACGTGGTTACGCTCTCTGTCGCCATCACGGTCTTCATCAACCACCAGCCCTAACCGATCCGCTCTTAAATTACAGCTGCGCAGCCACCCACCGTCTTCTTCAAGTCGGGAATTTTTACTTGCCACCACCAGCGGTGCTTCACTAAAGTTATTGTTAAAATTAAAGTAGTTACATCCATCATTCCAACCATCAACTTCGAACCCTGTAAAAAAGGTCTCCCAGGACACTTCTACCCCATTGTCATCGGTAAAGGTGCGATTACTGCCAGGCTCTACAGCCATGTAGGCCACCGTTTCAGTTTGAATAACACCTAATGCGGTTTCTGAGGCCTCTAACGCTATATTTACCCCGCTTGTAGATAAGGAACCACTTTGCACTGCAATGGTTAAAAAAGGCACAAGCGCTTGAGACGGCGGGTTACTATCTAAACTATTTAGTGTTTGTAACGAATGAAAAAAGTTAGGCCTTACCGCAAACGGTTTATTAAAAGTCAGTGATTTGTAACCTTTAGGTGTGATAGGTGCAAACCCCGACTTATCACCGTATTGTAGCTCAAGGCGTAAGTCGGTGTTCCCCACTTCCATAATGGTCCCATCAGGAAATTCATGCACTCCATATTCTACCGCTAAATAGTGCGCGCCCATGGTTATATGCTCGCCATCTTCTCCTGATGGCTCAAGTGGCAATGCTTCAAACCCTGTGGTTGTTACATTGCGTATTCTCACTATAGCGGGGTTACCGCCTTGATTAGTGGACAACATAAATACCGCAGGAGGGGTTATGTATTGCTGCTGAAAATTTATTTTTGTCCATATGGGTGAAGTGTACGTGTCTTGTAGCTCTATAAATCGCCCTTCAATTTTAGGCGGTACAGCCATAGCGCATCGGCTTAGTAGCAAACTTATTAAACATAAAATACAGAGGGTATATTTGCTCATGGTAATGTTTTAGCCTCCACACTTAGAGTACGTTGGGTTTGCCAATATTCCTTTTGACATGCTTCACCGGCAGCACAATCATTGGCGGTGCACATTGCAGAGCTTTGTAAGTAGTAAATATTAACGGTGCCAGAGCGGGTGCTGCTATCGGGTAAGGCTATGTATTCACTACAGCTCAGTTCAACTTCACAATTGGCTAGATAGAGGGTGCTAAAATTCCTACTGGTGGTTACTGCACTGCATGTTTGCGCAGTGCTATTTAGTGCAAAAATTTCGCTTAAGCCGGTTTCTAATCCGCTTTGGGCTGCCATGTAAGCGCGCGCGCCGTAATACTCAATGGTATTTTGCTGCGCCGCACCCGATAACACTTTAGAAAGCGCCAGCCCTAGTGCCAGCAAAGTGACAATGATCACCAACGTAATTATGAGCAAATTACCTTGCTGCTTTTTAGCAAAACTGATGTTTTTTATATTAGGGGACATTAGGCACATGCACCTCATGGCTAATACTTATTTGTTCGGTGTCGTTAAACCCCATTTGCGCAAACACATTAACAACTGCGCTGCGCTGTAGCGAAATCTCACTTAACGTAAAAAAGGCTCTGCTCGTTAAGTTATTGGCAATATAATTACTCATTAAATCGCGTTTAACGCCCGAGCTAACCTGTAAGCTGGCGGCGTTTAATTGGTTTGTAGTAAAGCCGTAGTTGCTATAGCGATACAGTGAATTACCTTCTACACAAAAGCTAACGGGCTGATCTAATAAATAAAGGCGCTTACTCGGTGACTCTTGAGCAAATGCTTTGCTAAATTGCCATGTATCTAGCTCACTTGTAACGGCGCTGTAGCCACTAACTTGTAGGCGCTTGTTTTGACTTTCATCGTATATATCGCTGCTATTTAATGGATAAATACTTGCCCAATCGTTTATTTGTGGCTCAGTTAAATTATTAAGCGCAAAATTCACGGCGGTAACCTCAAAAGGGGCACTAGTGGGTAAGTAATCGGTATAGTGAGTGGCAGATAAAAACGGCGTAAATTCTAAACATTGCTGCGTGCTACATGCTCCATTGCTAGCGTTATCGCAATTTAAGCGCAGTGAGTTAGGGGTTGCATGGCGAAGCTCTTTACTTAATCGGGTTAAAACAAAGCGACTTTGCGCTACCGCTTCTTGGCGTTTCACACCTTGGCTGTAAATATTAAATCCGGCGCTAATAAACGAAAATGACGCTACGGCTAAAATGCCAATAATTACCATCACAAGTAATAGCTCAACTAAGGTAAAGCCACGCTTTTGCTTTGCTCTATTCATTAGTAATTACCTTTATATGCACTAAAGCCGTACACTTGTCCCAAGGGTGAGGTTACTTCAATGGTAATTCGTTTAAAGGCAACGCCATCGTTATTGGTTGCCTCGTTTAGGTCGCTGTCGTATTGCACGTTTACAGCCAGTGAAAAGTCGCTGTATTGCGCTAATGTATTCCCTAAACTATCACTAATAGGCTGCCCTGTGAGCGCAATGTAATCATCAACATCGTTAAAACTAGTCCGTGCTTCACCGCTATCAGCACCAAGCTCAGAATGAGTACTACAAGGCTGGGCACCTAAGCTTGTTTCGGAGCAGCGCCTAAATGGTGGCGTGCGCTCGCTATGTTCATCAAATGATTTAGCTAATATTTCGTTCATTAATGCTTGCCCAAGCTCTGAGGCCCTGAGTGCGACAATAGGCTCGGCACTTTGCTTTGCTTGAGGTGCTATAAGCGCTGTAATGATACTTAGCGCAATAGCAAACATTACAATGCCAATAATCAGCTCAATCAAGGTAAAACCTGATTGTATTTTAGGGGCAGGCATAAATAAGCCCTTCACCGCTAATGCACACCGCGGCTAGACCTAGGTCAATTTTACATTGTACTGTGCAGTTTTGATCTGCTCGCCCAAATGGGTCAAAGTTAATTTGCGTAAACACATTAGCATTGCTATCTAAGGCATTAAATCGTACGTCGCTGCGCTCGGTATTGATAGCAACAACTAAATGCTCGCTATTATTGGTACTTGGGCCGCCAGTACAGGTTTCTGGCTCTGGCCCCGCAACCAAGGTAGGTGAAATATACAGTTTATGGCAGCTGCTTGTTGCAGTATTTTGCATCGCGCGTAATTGTACTGTGCGCAGGGCGTTTAATACCCTATCTCTGTATGAGTATGCTTGCTCTGTTGAACTTCCTAGCAACTTGGGCACTGCCGTTACCGACAGTATGCCCAAAATAACTAAAGTAATAATTAATTCAACCAGTGTGAAGCCACGCAATCGTTGATTACTACTGCTATTCATTTATGTAAATTAACACCCACTCGTGATAAGCGTAACAGTAGGAGGCGTAACAGATACAGGCGGCGTGCCGTCGTTTGCATCTGCAGCTTGTGTATACTCAATACGACAATCATCAGTTTGCACGTAGCTATTAGGGAAAATAATTGCTTTTTCATCAGCGGCAACTGCTACAAGATTAAAATCAGCAGAGTCATCAGATGCAAATTCAACATCTAAAAAAGCTTCAAAAGCTGCTTCTGTCGCTGCAGGGTAGCCATAAACTGTAGGTACTGCATTCCCGGTATCAACAGTAACCGTTGCACTCGCTTTTTTGTGGTCACTTGCGATAATAGATTTACCATTAACGATGTTCATACCACTGCGAATTGAGCCTTGTAAACCTTCGAGTGTAGAAGCGTTAGCATCACCTTGCAGGTTTAAAAAACGAGGGGCAGCGGTCACCGCTAAAATACCTAAAATTACAATTACAATTATTAGTTCAACAAGCGTAAAACCTGCTTGCTTATTCATTGGTTGTTTTAATGACTGCGTTTTCATAAGTAAGCCTCTTTATAATTACTTAGTTTTTAAAAATTTGCACTTTGCCTGTTGTTGGAAAGTACGAAAACCCTACTTTTTTAGCCATAACGGCGCCATCGGTAGGTAGGTTATTGGTGTTTAAATTATGAGTTAAATAATAAATACACTGGTTGTTTTTAGTGTTATAACGCACTAAATAACTCACCTTGGTTATTATAGAAACCTCGGTACTTAATGTGCTTGTAGGCGCATCTTGTAAAATTACACTTAATACTTTTTGGCATTGCAGTGCAGTCATTGCGCTGGCCCGCGTATCAGTATTAGTCGTTTTATCACCCGTTGGTGTGCCTCTGTGTCCATCGACACCAACAATGACACCTCCGTAATTAATATGTGTTGTATTATTAACGCCCTTTGGACGCCCCGATAATTCCCACTGACCTTTGACCATCAACACCGCAGAGGCAAATCCACCAGCTACCACATCCACACTCGCATTGTGTGCCTGATTTTTAATGCCTATATATTGAGGTATAGCAAAAGCCATAATAACTGCCAGTAAAACAACTACTAAAACGAGCTCAAATAACGAAAAACCTGTTGCACGAACACGACCGTTAGTCACAATGGCTACCCTTTAATAGCCGACATCATGTTCCACATTGGCATAAAAATACCGAGTGCTAAAATAAGCACCATAATGGCAACAAACACCGTCAAAATGGGCTCTATTTTTGCGGTTAAACTGCGTAAATCGTAATCGACTTCTCGTTCGTAAAAATCAGCTGCTTCTTGTAATAACTCATCTACGCGACCAGTTTCTTCACCCACTGCTACCATTTGCAGTACCAACTGTGAAAATAGCTCGCTACTTCGCGAAGCCCGCAACAAACTATCGCCTTTTTCGATATCTTGACGCATGGTGATAATGGCTTTTTCCATGTAGCTGTTATCAACTGCATGGGCCGTTAACGACAACCCTGTCGTCATAGGGACGCCCGAGCGCAGCACCATGGCTAAACTTTGGCTATAACGGCCAAGTAAGGTGCGTTTTAAAATATCGCCTACAAATGGAATTTTGAGTTTGTGGTGATCCCACTTAAAGCGCCCAGCCGCCGTATTTAAATACCGACGCCATGCAACGACTCCCCCCACTAACATTAGCGCTAGCAGCCACCAATAATTGACAAAAAAGTTACTGGTGCCAATGAGGATCTGGGTCATTAAAGGCAGCTCTGCATCAAACTTTTCGAACATGCTGGCAAAGGTAGGGATCACAAAAATATTTAATATGATCATCGCAACTAAAAGCGCCAAAATAACAAAAGTGGGGTAACGCATAGCGGCTTTTATGCGCTTACGAGTCTCTTGCTCTTTTTCAAAATAAATAGCCAGTTGATAAAACGCATCTTCTAATCGTCCCGACCCTTCTCCGACTTTAACCATAGAGATAGTTAAGCGGCTAAACACCTTGTTGTGTATAGCTAACGCACTAGATAGTTCACGGCCTTGTTCGAGCTGGCGTGTTACCTCAAGCAATACACTTTTAAACTCTTTATTTTGCGTGGTATCAGCAAGCCCTATCATTGCCCTAATAATGGGGATCCCGGCTTTAAGTAAAGAATACATTTGCCGTGAAAACATGATCATGTCATCAAGGGTTATTTTTTCGCTAAATAGGTTATCGAATAACTTTATATTGTTTTTTGTTTCAACTAACGAAATTGAAATAGGTATGTACTGGCGCTTTAATAAGCTATCGGCCACACCGGCCTCATTATTTGCCTCAACACGCCCTTTAACCAGCGCACCTTTTGCGTCTTTGGCTTTGTAACTATAAAGCTGCATCGTCATCACCTACCACTTCAGGTACATATTCAGCCACTTTAAATACCTCATCTAACGAGGTAATGCCTTGCTTTGCATACGTTAAAGCCATATAAGAAAGCGGTGCAAAATTAGCGCTATTTTTAGCCGCTTCACCAAAACGCTGTGTGTCGTTAATACGCAGGGCATCCATCATAGCGTCGTTCATTTCTAACAGCTCAAAAATCCCCACCCTGCCTTTGTAGCCGCTATGGCTACATGCTGTGCAGCCTTGGCCTCGCCAAAACTGTGTGCTGCTAACATCTTCGCCTAAATACGTAAGCCAGCTTTGTTCTTGTTTATCTGGGTGATACGGTGTTTTACATTCATTGCAAATACGCCTAACTAAACGCTGAGCAATAATAGCGCGTAGTGAGCTTGCAACTAGATAAGCGGGTGCCCCCATATCAATTAAGCGCATTGCGCTTGATATAGCATCGTTGGTATGTAACGTAGAAAGTACTAAATGGCCTGTTAATGCAGCCCTTAGGCCTATATCAACGGTTTCTTGGTCACGCATTTCGCCAACCATAATAATATCGGGATCTTGGCGTAACGTGGTTCTTAATACACTGGCAAAACTTAAGCCTATTTTGTTGTTTATTTGCACCTGGTTTACCCGTCCAATGCGGTATTCAACCGGATCTTCTACGGTAATAATTTTACTTTCTTGTTGATTAAGCTCACTTAAAGCGCCATACAAGGTGGTCGTTTTTCCTGAACCGGTAGGCCCAGTCACTAACACCATGCCATGAGGGCGTTTTATAATGCTGCGCAGGCGTTTTAAAATATGCACCGGCATGCCCGTTTCATCTAACGATAAAAGCCCTGCAGATTGGTCGAGCAACCGCATCACAACTGACTCGCCATATTGCACAGGCATTGTCGATAAACGTACATCAATGCTGTGCGCGTGCACTTTTATATTAAAACGGCCATCTTGCGGTAAACGCTTCTCCGATATATCTAACCCCGACATAAGCTTTAGCCTAAGTACTAAAGCAGAGGCTATTTTTACTTGGTTTAATGTGTGCTCTTGCAATACACCATCAACTCGTTGGCGAATGCGTAATAGCCTTTCATCGGGTTCTATGTGGATATCTGAGGCACGTACTTGTACTGCATCTTCAAATATAGATTGCAGTAGTTTTACTACGGTGGCGTCAGAGGTTTCATCTGCTAAGGAATTAAGATCAAACTCTTCTACGTCTTCGTATTCTTCGTGTAGCTTTTCAGCAAAGTTAGTAATCTCTTCTGTTCGGCGGTACACATTATCAAACGCTGCCATAAGCTGGCTTTCTTGCACAACAGCAAGCTCAATTCGCTTAGGGGCTAGCATTGGCGCTAACTGATCCAATGCTCTCAAATCAGCGGGGTCACTCATTCCAACTAACACAGAATCCCCGTTATCTTCTATTACTAATGCTCGGTAGCGTCTGGCATAAACCTCTGAAAGTAATTTAGATACATCTGAAGATATTTTGCGCTGCGATATATCTAAAAACGGTATTTGTAATTGTTGGGCTAAAAAGCGCAATAATTGCGGCTCACTTATAAACTCAAGCGCAATTAATGTAGCCCCTAACTTTCGCCCTGACGCAGCTTGCACATTGAGTGCTTCGCTTAGCTGCGCTTCGGTGATCATTTGCTCATGAACGAGTAAGTCCCCTAAGCGCATTTTTAAACTGGGTCTCATACAGCCTCCTTCAATGCGACTAAGCGCTGTAGTGCATGTTGCGTCATTGCGGCATTTAAACCGCCTAAATCTAGGGCAACTTTATAAAGGTGCTTTGCATCAGCAAATTCCCCCAACGCATCTTTTGAAGTAGCTAACGCCAGCCACCACTTAGCCTGCTGAGGCTGAAGCTGTGTAAGCTGTGTAAAACTCGCAAGCGCTATTTGATGTTGCTGCGCATTTTGTGCTGCAGTACCTTTTAATAACCAAAACTCCAAGTTTGCTTGCGGCTCAAGTTCGGCTATAAGCAGTTTAAGTACGCCTTCGTACTCTTGTTGCATAATTAAAATTTTACTGAGCATTACACGCCACTGCACAACCTCAGGGTTTATTTTTATGCCAGCAACTAATAACTGCTGAGCCATAAGTACATCTTGTTGCTGAAAATACGTTGCCGCGAGTAAATTACGCGCCTCTATATGCTCAGGTTGTGTTTGTAAAATAGCGGTTAAATCGTTAATCGCATCATCATATAAAGCAAATTCCAACGCTTGTTTAGCACGCTTTAATTGCTGTGCTATGCGCTGGGCTTTGCTTTGTTTAACACTGGCAGTTTTTACTAATTTATTTTCAGCGGGCGGCTGCTTAGCCTGTGTAATGCTTTTTACTGGTGCACTGCTTTTTGCTTCAACTGGGGCATTTATTTCTGTGCTAGTGGCTACTTTAGCGCTTACTTCTGGGGGGCTTGCTTTTTTGCTCAGTAGCGCGGCTTTGTCTGCAGCGTGTAGCTGTATTACTTCGTCTTTTGGCTGATCAAGCAATGCGTTATTGCTTTGTACCTGCGCCAGCTCTTTTTGCGTATCTGCATTAATATGAGCTGCTTTAGCGCCAGTGTTTTCTTCGCTTAATTGTTTTAAAGGCTTAATTACGGGGGTAATTTTAGCTTGGGCAATTTCAATCGGCTGGCTGTTATTATTAACCGCATATGCTTTTTCAGCCGTGTCGCTACTCGCTTGTGGTGCCTGTGCAAAAGGTAAATAAAGGTAGGCTGTAAAAATTAGTACAATCGCTAATAAAACACTCAGCACTTTAAATAATACATCGTGGTAGTCGCGTACAGGGGGAATATCGACCCCGCCACTTTGCTGATTACGCTGTGCAGTTTGGCGCTGGTCGATATTTTTTAGCATATTATTAATAACACTCATAACCATTGCCTCCATACCCACATAACTGCAATAACAAAAACACTAATAGCTACTAAGCTGTAAGCCCAGTAATGGTTAGCATGGTGGTTTTTGCAATCCTCGGTGTCTGCAATGGCAAGATGTATATGGCGCGGTGTTACTTTATTAAGGCCTTCACCGTATGCCTGCAGTAAAACTTTATGGCATAAGATATTGACCAAACGGGGAATTCCTCGACTCGCACGCGCTATTTTTAATCCTAAACGATTCGTAAATAGTGGTGGCTGATTAAAGCCTGCCACCTGTAAACGGTGATTAATATAATAAATAACTTCACCGGCGGTCATTGCACGCAATGAGTAGGAAAAACTGATCCGCTGGCGTAGTTGCCTCACTTTACTATTGGCAAGTTTTTCATCTAATTCAGGTTGGCCAAATAGCACCACCTGAATAAGCTTTTCGGTTTCGGTTTCTAGGTTTGTAAATAATCGAAGCGCTTCGAGTGTATCCCAACTCAGGCACTGCGCTTCATCTATTAGTAGTACAACCCGTTCGTTATCTTCTTGCAGCTCTAATAAGTAATGGTTTATTTGCTGACTTAACGATTGTTGATCTAGGCTTTTATCTACCTCCATGCCTAGTTCTACAGCAATAGCCCAGCGTAATTCTTCAGGGCTTAAATAAGAATTAGGTAAATAAGCCACAAAGTAGTCTTCTTCAATTTGATTTAAAAGTTTTCTGCATAGTAAGGTTTTGCCTGTCCCTACTTCTCCTGTTACTTTTATAAATCCCTCCCCCATTTCTAGCGCTGTGGTAAGTACTTGCATCGCTTCGTGGTGCGGCTCAAGTGCACAAAAAAACTCGGTGTTTGGGGTTAAGGTGAAAGGCATTTCACTTAAATTAAAAAAGCTCAAATACATAGTTAGTTCTCATACCATGTATTTAATAGCGCGCGGCTATGAGCTTGTTGCTTTTTCCACGTGTCGGGCATCACCACCGTTGGCTTGATTAAAATAACGAGCTCTTTTTTCTCTTGACGCTTACTAATACTTTTAAATAAATTACCTAATATTGGCACATCGCCCAAAATGGGTGTTTTCGATTCTTCATCTTCTGTGGTGGTTTGCATTAACCCACCAATTACGACTATTTCACCACTTTGAGCGCGGATCACCGTATCAGATTCACGAATATTGCTTTGTGCAAGCGGCAACTCAAAACGCTGATCATCTAATGTAATCACCTTGAGCTGCTCTTCTGTTTCGGTTACCGATGGGTGAACGTGTAAAATAACTGAGCCATATTTATCAATTTGTGGTGTGACATCTAAGGCTATTCCCGAAAAAAACGGAGTTAGATCTATTTCTGGTGACGTAGTCGTTGAGGTGCCCGTTACTGTTGTGCTCGAAACGTTAGTAACAAAGTACTCATCTTGCCCCACTTTAATCACGGCTTTTTGATTGTTTGTTGCAGTTACACGAGGGTTAGAAAGCATTTGCAGGTCGCCCTGCGTTTCAAGCAAACTAATTACGCCGCTAAAGTCGCCTTTTTCAATCGTTAATGAGGAAACCCCTCCTAAAGTAGCTGAAATAGAATTACCTATGCTGCCTGCTGTAGTTGCAAACGACACCCCACCTTCTAACCCTCTAGAAATCCGCTCCCAGTTAACCCCTTGTTGGTATTCATCTTTTAAGGTTATTTCGACAATTTTAGCCTCAAGAATAACTTGTCGCTGAAGGTTTTCTTGGCTTTGACGTAAAAAGTCTTTTAACTGGTTTATTTCACTGGGTAATGCATTAACCGTAACCAAGCTTGCCTGTGGGCTGGCAACCACATAACGACCATCGTTTGAACCAATAAGCGATTTAAGAGCAACTTCAAGCTCCTTCCAAAAGTCGTTTTGGTTAATTGTTTGGATGCGAGAGCCATTTAGCTCGGTATTTTGATTATCGCTGCCAAACTGATTATTTTGGCTCGAATTATTACTACTGTTTGAGCTTGAATTTGAACTTGAGTTGTTTTGTGAAAACTGGCTCACTCCACCAGCAACAACACTTACCGTTGATTGCCCATGGCGCTGCATCATTAAATAATTAACCGGTATAGTTTCTGTGCGCATGACCGCTGGTAACACCTGCACAATACGACCTTCTTGGACAATATCTAACGGGTACATGCGTTTAATAACAGCTATAACTTCTTCAAACGTTACGTTTTTTAAATTTAAAGAAATAACTCCGCTCACCTTTGGGTGTACTGCCACGCTGTATGGAGTATCAGCAGTTAATCCATTAAAAAATGAGCTTATTTCTACCTCTTTTGCGGCAACATCAAAACGCTTTACAGCTAACTCATTTATTAAACTTTGCTCGTTATTAAGTGACGAAAGTAAGCTTTGTGTAAGCGCGCTACTCACCTCTACCGGGGCAACACTTTTAGCATTGTTGCTTATAGGAGCAAGCTCTTGTGCTATGTGTGGCTGAATCTCTTTTCCGGGCTTAAAACTATGGCACGCCGTTAAAAAAGGCGGTATTAAAATAAGCGCAAGCCATGGCTTTGTTATATTATTTTTTAATTTCATAGTCGTATAATTCTAATTTTATTTGCTTATCATCATTCGCTAACAACACTGAATTGGCGTTTATTGTTAGCACCCGAAATTCACCTATTACATCTCCTGGCTTATACACCTGCTTAGAAATAATCGCTTTGTATTGCTTTTCGGTTTTAATAATTGACTGTAACGACAGCGCTGCATTGCTAACTGCAGCGCCTTTTAGTATCGGTGCATTGCTTGGCTGAGTAGGATCGCGCAGTATTTCAGCTGAACTAACAGAGAAAAAACACACGCAACACACACTCAAACTATAAAGCGATAAATTTTTCATTGGCACTCACCGTTGCGATTTGTAATGTTAACTCTGCATTAGGGTATGTTTGCACCTGATAGTTAAACTGCTGTATTAACAACTTTTGCTGGCTAGCTTTAAGGCCTTCTAAATACTGCTGTAAGCTAAAATAACGCCCCTGCAAAGTAACCACCATTTGGTGTTCGAAAAACAAGGTTTGCGTATCGTGCTCACCAAGTTTTTCTACATCAATTGCTTTTGCTGGGTTTACTCTAAAGCCAACCACTTGCACATCGGGGGTATTTACTAATAAATCCTTTAATACAGCAGGTACTTTGTTTGCTGAAATAAAGCCTTGGCTAAACGTGCTTAACTTATTATTTATATCTTCTAGCTCGCGCTGGGTTTGCCCTACCTGATTTCTAAGTACTTTTGTGTAGTCATGCTCTAATGCCTGGGTAAGCATAGAGAGCTGTGCTTCATTTTGATTGAGTTTTTGCCACAATGTATTTTGTTCAACGCGTAAACTATTTACTGCATCTTGCTGTGGAAACACCACAAACCATAAACCTAAATAAACAATAAGAAACAAGCCAACAAACAGTACAGAATACTTTTCCCGCTGCTGTAATGCCGCAAATTGTGCTTGGTATTTAATGAATAATGGCCAGCCTTTATTTTCATTTTGCTCATTCATTGTGCTACCTCACTTGAACTAAGTTCTGTAGCCACATTAAACTCGCTCACGCCATCACTGCTCGACAGCTCCAGCACTGAAAACTCCTTCCCTTTGAAAAAGCTCGAATGCTTGAGATTAGCAAGCCAAATAGGTAAAAATTTGGCTTGCTGAGTACGCCCTTTGAGCATTACTTTTTGGCCTTCAAATTTTATCTGATCAAGCCAAATTTGCGGTTCGTGGTACGCTGCCAAATCGCGCATCACATCGGCATAATCCGTTTTCGTGTGCATGGATGTGTTTTCTAAATAATCAAACACCTGCTGTTTATGCAAAATTTCTTGTTGCAGTACTTTTAGCTCATCTATCAAATGCGATTTATTTTGTTTATCAGCTAATCGCTGCTTTACCACGTTTAATTGCTGCTGCGTTTGCTTTAGATAAGCTTGGCTTTGCGTAAGTAATTGCTGGCTATTGTGCTCTTCGTATAAATAAAACAACCAAGTTAATGCAACCACTAACAATGTACCTAGCCACAGCAACAGCATTCCTTTAAAGGGCACGGGGTCGCGCCTAACCCTAATGGCTTTTTGGTAAAAATTAATCCGTGTTTTCATAACACTGAATCCGGATCAGTTAATTGATACGCTGCGCCTAATGCGTAATAAAAGCTTGGTTCGAGATCCTGTGCTAAATCTATATTAGGTTTAAAATCAACAACCTTTACTTGCAAAAATTCTGCAAGGCCAGCCCTTAATGTTAAAGACGATAAATCATCGCAATGCAGCTGAATGCTTCTGATAGGAGGCTGTTTTAGTTGGCTTTCAAAAAAATCCATTGATCGTTGGATCTCAAGCCCTAAGGCTTCAACCAAACCGTGTGTGCGCTCTTTATCTGAAATGCCTAAAAACCCGTTTAAACGCCTAGCTAATAAAAGCTGACCATCACGAATAATTAAAATACGCGGCTCATGCCCTGCATGTTGCACTATAAGCATGTGAGCGCTTTTATCTTCACCAAACAAGGTTACTAAGATCATTTCTTCTGAGGTCATTGCTCTGAGCACAGGCTTTATTTTTGAAAAGCTATCAATAAAAGGCATTAACTGTAGTTTATTAGTAATAAACACATTCATTTTACTGCTTTGCATAGGCTGAACGATTGGGTAATCGATAAAGTCGGCAACAATGTTCTCTGGTGGAATATCAACTAAGTCTTTTGTTGTCCAAGGTAAGGATTGAATGATCTCTTCGTCACTCAGCATGGGCTTATCCATTTGCACTATTTGATAAAAATAATGAGGAACCACTAAATTTACTGGGCACACCTCAGCGCAAACTTCATTTGTGCAAGTTGCAATAGCGACTGTATAATCCGTTTGGTCCTCTACATTCACACTGTGTGAGTTATGTACGTACCACTGCCCTTGATTTTTTTTTAAACACACCGCGTTTACTGTATCTGCATAAGTAGCAATACCAATCGCTGTGCTTGAGTCTAAACTGCGATTTAACCAAGATAACAACGAAAACAGCTTTTTTTTCATATAGCTACTATTGTTAATAAGAGATTAACTAAGTGTCGTACAAGTTTTTTAGTTTGCAAGTTTAAACACGAGAAATAATGCTTAATTTATTCAATATTGAAAAAGAAAGTCCAATACAACAAATAGATAGCGACTGTCTTAAAAAGAGAAACATACGGTTAAGTATAAAAAGAGATGACTTACTTCACCCACTAATAAGTGGTAACAAATGGCGTAAGCTAAAATATAATTTACAGCAAATGCAAGCCCTTAATAAAACACAACTCCTCACCTTTGGGGGGGCTTTTTCTAATCATGTTCACGCCTGTGCTGGTGCGGGTAAACTATTTAATATAAAAACCCACGCCATAATTAGAGGGCCACACTTAGATTCTCAAAACCCCACCCTGCAATTTGCTAAACAGTGTGCAATGGATTTACATGCGGTTACTCGTATTGAATATAAGCAGCGCCATGACCCAGATTATTTAGCCCAGTTGCAAGCACGCTTTATGCACGCCTATATAATTCCAGAAGGTGGAAGTAATACATACGCCCTGCCTGGGTGTGCTGAGCTTGCTAAAAGCTTACCAAAACATGATTACTTAGTATGCCCCACAGGAAGTGGAGGAACTCTTGCAGGCTTAATTGAAGGTAGCCATGAGGCCACACAGCTGTTAGGAATTGCGGTATTAAAACAAGCCGAGTACTTGAACAAAGAAATTACAGCACTCAGTAAAAAAGCAGCTCAGCAATCCAATTGGCAGCTACTTACTGAGTTTCATGATGGCGGTTATGGCAAATTTAGTAATGACTTATGGCTGTTTTGCCAACGCATGCAACAGCAACATAACTTACCTCTTGAACCTATATACAGCGGTAAAATGATGTATGCACTATGGCGGCTTATCGAGCAAGATTACTTTGCTGCTGGTAGTCATATAATGGCTATTCATACAGGCGGTTTACAGGGGCTCAATGGGCTAAAATATCGTGGCCTGATTTAAGGCTATTAACCTCAGGGCATTAAAACATGCTTACTTAGGGCCACAGTGTGTAACCTAGTGAGCTCTACAACCACTGCTAGAGTGGCCCTTTTGGCTGCGCTTAGCTTAAAAGGATTAACTGGCCTTAGTAAAACGTGGCATGTGTGTATTCTTGCAAGGGCTCAGAAAAGTAAAAACCTTGTGCGGCAACTACGCCTAGTTTAGCCAACATAAGTAGCTCTTTTTGGGTTTCTACACCCACCGCGTACACAGGTATATTGAGCAACTTGCTTTGCGCCACAATGTTTTTAACTTGTTTTTGCTGTTGTGTTTTTTCATCCACATTATGAACAAGCGGATACCCTAGTTTAATACCGCTAACTAATTTTTGAGAAGCAATTTGGTTAATGTGCTCCACATTCTGTACATTATCAATCACCAGCAAACTTTGTAGGGCCGTCAGTTTTTCAAAGGCACCTGCTAGTTGCGCTTGGTACTTAATAAAGTCTGCTTCGCTAATTTCAAACTGTAATTTTCGCTTTGTCGTAAAATCTTTCATATTGGTGACAAACCAGCTCCAAAACTGCTCGTTAAACCAATTACTTATATGCAAATTAACGCTCACCGTTAGAGCACTAGGCTCAGCTAAAATAAGCTTTTTAACTTGAAGTAGCACCGCTTTATCTAACTCAAATGCTTGGTGATTGTTAAAGTCTTGATTAATAAAGTAACGCGCAGCTAATAAACCGTGCGGTTGCTGCCTAATTCTTATTAGCACTTCATGTTGTACAATATCGCCGCTGGTGATCATAAATAACGGTTGAAAGAATAAGATAAATTTATTCTTTTTAATATTTTCAATAACCTGCTTACTTGAAATTAAGTTCCCTTGCTCGTGCTGTAACGCGAGCCTATGCCAGTGCTGAATTAAGCTTTTTTCTGAAAATACTAAGGCCGACTTAGCGAGTTTAAAAATAACGGGTTGCTCAGTCGCATATCGATAATCGCACAGTCCAACCTTTATGTTTTTACGCGTTACTGTGCTTCGATAACGCTTACAAATTTGATAAACGCATTCGTGTAGGCTTTCACTGTATGTATCTAGCTTTGCTACGGGGATATTATTTAAAGTAATAGCAAGGTTGTTAGCATCAAATACATTAACTGATACTGCAGGAAGCTCTTTAAAATATTTTGCTATCAATACCTTAAAGCTTGCTTGGGTATCGGTATTTTCATCAAACACACAATCACATTTCACTATGGCAAATAAGCTATGTCGCGCTGCACTAACACCGTACATAGACTTTACTTCGCAGTTTAATGTGGTGATTTGCGTAGAAAGTTTTTTTGCAGCTTTAGTTTTGCTGGAAGGCAATGGCAGGTTCGCTGCCGGTTTTGTTACTAATACTTTCCACCATCTAACCCACCAGCTAGTGGCACCTAATATAATGATATTTAATAGTAAAAATAAGTAAGCTTGCTCCACCCAGGCAGGCCAGTGGTATAAACTTATGCTGAGCGTTTTATAGCTAAATACATCGTGCTGTATATCAACTAAGTATTTGAAGTGTTCGGCATTTGAGTGTGCAGCCAGCATAAAGCCCTTACTTTGCACCAATGCCTGCACTATTTCTTTATCGGCATTGGCATTAATTTGCAGCTCAAAAATTTGCTGCGTTAACTGCTGACCATTTTTATGAATTTTTTTATGGAGCGTATCATTTAAAAGCACATTAAAAATAATTACCATCAGCGTGAAACTGGTTAAGTAAATTATTTTTTTTTGCTTAGCAATTTTTATTAAGGCTTTATGCATAGTGCTCTCTGTGGCAACGCGACTATTTAAAGTGTTGTTCAAAATAGTCATTAGCACAAGCAGGCAAAGCAAGTTTAAATGTTTATAATTTTGCTAAACAAAAAAAACCCGTGTAAACGGGGTTTTGGCAAATAGTTTATTACTTTTAGGGTTGCTCGCCCTGCGCGTTTAATATCATTTCGCCGTCTTCTTTGTATAGCTCACCTTTAGGCCATTGTGCTAATAGCGTTAAAACTTGCTCACTAGGGCGGCACAGTTTAACCCCTTTTTCGGTGCACACTATAGGTCTATTAACCAATATAGGGTGCTCAAGCATGGCCTCTAAAATAGCTTCATCTGTTACGTTTTCATTTAACAAGCCTAGTTCTTCAGCAGGCGATTTACTCACTCTCAACGCTGTTTTTGGTGTTAAGTTTGCTGCGGCAAATAACGCTAACAATTGAGGTTCTGTCCAGCCCTCTTTAAGGTATTCAATAACCGTTGGGTTATAGCCAGCGGCTTTAATAATCTGCAATACATTGCGCGATGTACCACAATCAGGGTTATGATGAATAACGACCATGACACTCTCCTAGTTAAACCAATGACGCGTTTTGTTAGCAAAATAAACTAAGCTAAGCATAACAGGTACTTCAACAAGAACGCCCACAACGGTGGCAAGCGCAGCACCAGAGTGTAAACCAAATAATGAAATGGCTACGGCAACAGCGAGTTCAAAAAAGTTAGAAGTTGCAATCATGCAAGCTGGAGCTGCAATATTATGAGCTAGGCCCATTTTTTTTGCGGCTATATAGGCTATTGCAAAAATACCGTACGTTTGAATAAGCAGCGGAATAGCAATCAATACAATGGCTTCTGGGTTATCTATTAATGTTTGAGACTGAAAACCAAATAAAAGTGCCACCGTTGCCAGTAAGCCAATTATAGAATACGGTTTCATTACCTTTAAAAAGTGATTTAACCGTGTGTGATCTTCACCCTTATCTAACTTTTTGCGGGTAATAGCGCCTGCTATTAATGGAATAAGTACATACAAAACCACCGAGAGTAATAACGTGTCCCACGGTACCGTTATGTCTGTTACCCCTAGTAATAAACCTGCGATGGGCGCAAAGGCAAAAATCATAATAATATCGTTGATAGATACCTGCACTAACGTGTAATTAGCGTCGCCTTTTGTTAATTGACTCCACACAAACACCATTGCAGTACATGGTGCTACTCCTAATAAAATCATACCGGCTATGTATTCTGTTGCCGTTTGTGGGTCGACAAAGTCTGCAAAAATGCCTTTAAAAAATAACCACCCTAGTAAGGCCATGGTAAAGGGTTTTATGAGCCAGTTGATAACGACTGTCAGTACTAAGCCTTTAGGCTTTTTGCCTACATTTTTAATAGAGGAGAAGTCAATTTGCACCATCATTGGGTAAATCATAAACCAAATGAGTACAGCGATAACAATATTTACATGTGCATATTCTAAGCTTGCAACAACACTAAATACATCGGGTACGGTGTAACCGGCGACAATCCCTACCGCGATTGCCAGCGCAACCCACACCGATAAAAAGCGTTCAAATAACCCCACAGTAACCTCCTAAATGTCTTTTTGATTTACGCGTTTACTGAGCTGCTCTGCTGTTTCTACTCGCTCAGAGTATCTATCAACAAAGTAATCTTTTTGGTCGCGCATTAATAAGGTAAATTTTACGAGCTCTTCCATTACATCCACAATTCGATTGTAAAAAGCAGAAGGCTTCATTCGGCCATTCTCTTCAAATTCTAAAAACGCTTTAGGCACCGATGACTGATTAGGTATTGTTACCATGCGCATCCAGCGCCCTAATACGCGTAACTGATTAACCACATTAAATGACTGTGAACCACCACAAACCTGCAGCACAGCCAGCGTTTTACCTTGTGTAGGCCTTACGCCACCCAGGTTTAATGGAACCCAATCAATTTGGTTTTTAAATACACTCGTCATAGCACCGTGTCGCTCCGGCGAGCACCATACTTGCCCTTCAGACCAGAGCATTAAATCACGTAGCTCTTGCACCTTAGGGTGCGTCTCATCTTCACTATCTGTTATGGGTAAACCTTCAGGGTTAAATATTTTAACCTCAGCACCAAAGTGGGTTAGCAAGCGTGCACTTTCTTCTATAACTAACTTGCTATATGAGCGAGCTCTTAGCGATCCGTATAACAATAAAATTTTAGGTTTATGAGATGAAAACGTTAGCGTGAAATCCTTAACGGTAGGAGGAGTGCTTTGTGAAAGTTCTAAATTAGGTAGCTCGTGTTCAATTGATTTACTCATAATCCTTAACCTTGTAGTTCTATAGCGAACTAAATATATGAAAAAACGAATATATGAAATTTCACATATTAAAAGGTGTGAGTCAAACCCTATTTATATAAATTTTGCGTTTGGTTTTTTAACGTTGCAGGCGTTAAAGCCTGCTATTAAAGGTAGGTAATTGATAAGTTTATTTATTTAAGCAATTAAGTATTGTATCGCGTAATGTTTTAGCTTTTATTGGTTTAGCAACATGTGCATTCATACCAATAGATAGGTAGTGAGTAATATCATCTTTCATTACGTTTGCAGTTAACGCAATGATAGGCATAGAGGCAAGCGCAGTATTGCTGTCACTGCGTATTACTTTAGTCGCTTCTACACCGTCCATAATGGGCATATGAATATCCATTAAAATAATATCAAACGTTTCTAATTTTACGGTTTGTATGCATTCTAAACCATTTTCTACTACGTGCACCTGCGCCCCACTGGCGGCTAATATATCGGATACAATTAACCTGTTTATGGCGTTATCTTCCACAACGAGTATTTTTACCCCTTGCAGTGGCTTTTCGGTGGCAGGTTTATGGGTATTACTTGTAGAAGGGCTAACCACTTTGCTTTTCATCGCTTCAAATAATACGCTGGTAAGCACAGGCTTATGCAAAATAGTTTTAATGTTTATTTTTTTAGCTATGTCGTAAATTACGTCGTTTTTGCTTGCTGTAAGTACAATAATATTGTTGCAAAGCTGTGGGTTTACTTTGTAAATGCGGGTAAAAAACGTTTCACTGCTCATGGTCGGCATTTCACAATCAACAATAATAATTTTATAAGTGTTTATATTTTCTTTAATTATCTCTATTGCATCACTTGCCTGCGTGCAAGGCGTACAACGCAGTCCCATTGCACTAAGCTGACTTTTAATTAAGCTTAAATCATCTTCGTTATCATCTATTAGTAATACATCAAATGGTTCAGCAAATGATAACTGTGGGCTGTCTTCTATTAATGCTTGGGTGTTTACCTCAACGTTTATGGTAGCAATAAACTCACTGCCTTCACCTTGCGTACTGCTTACAGAAATATCGCCACCCATTGCTTGGCATAAACGTTTACTAATGGCTAAGCCTAACCCAGTTCCCCCGTATTTTCGGGTTGTAGAGCTGTCGGCCTGAGTAAATGATTCAAACAAGTTAGGTAAGCTTTTTGCATCAATACCAATGCCAGTGTCTTTAACACTAAAGCTTAAAACAGTACTTTTGGCGTCATTGGGGGCTTCTTCTGCGTCTATTTGCACCGAAACAGCCCCTTTAGAGGTAAACTTAATCGCATTAGAGCACAAGTTAATTAATACTTGGTTTATACGCACCACATCGCCAACTAAGTTATGTTTCACGTTATCGCTAATATTAATCTCAAACGCAATACCTTTACTCCGCGCCCTGTTTTCAAATGTGGTCGTTATATAATCGACAACCGCGTTTAACGAAAATGCAAAGGCCTCAAGTTTAATATTTCCTGACTCGATTTTTGAAAAATCTAAAATGTCATTAATAACCACAAGCAATTGGTCTGACGAGTACTTTATTTTTTCTAAATACTGTTTATCTTCTTCAGGTAAGTTTTTGCCCAATAAAATATTCGTCAGCCCTATAATGCCACTCATTGGGGTTCTGATCTCGTGACTCATATTGGCTAAAAATTCAGATTTTGACGAGGTAAGTTGCTCTGCTTCTTCTTTAGCTTGTAATAGCTCTTTAGTGCGTTGCTCTACACGCGATTCAAGTCGTAGCTTTTCTTCGTCAAGCGCATTTACAAGCTGAATGCGGCGGCGGTTTAACCGTAATACAAACACTAAAAAAGCGCTCAATACAAAAATAGTAATGGCAGCGCTGTAAATTAACACTTTATTTTGTTCAAAGTAACTCGGCTTGTAATAAGCAATAATCGATTTTTCTGGCAGGCTTTGCGGGGCAACATTATATTTTTTTAGCTGTCGCCAATCGTATTTATGAACACTTAAATTTTCATCGCTTATAGTAGGTAACACGTTATTTTCACTGTAAGAAATAATAGCTTCACCCACGCGTTTACCTATTTTCTCACCTGATAAAACATAACCACCCACTACACCTGAGCCCAATAAAACTTCCCAGTAGCTAAAAATGGGGGCGTTACTATGCTGAGCGAGTAAGCTGACGAGCTGATACGGGCTAATCGACTTATTTTCGTAATTTCTAAATATAGGGGTAAATAAAATAACGGCGTCTGAAGGTGCATTTTTTACTTTTGTCATCAGTTCAGCAGCCGGAAGATCAAACCATTGCTCAACTTCTAAATACGAAAAATCTTGGCTGATAAAATTAAACAGCCCTGTATAAAAGTTTCTACCTATTTCATTTTTAGTATCTAAGATGACTATGAGCTTTTTAGGTTTCATTAAATTAACCGCGCTGGCGGTTGCTTGCTTGTAGTCTAACTTAGCCTGCATTGAGGCATTATTTGTGTTGGCCGGTAGCCTAAACTGTTCGCCAGGTTCTAAATAAATTTTTGGCGTGCTAGTAAAAAAATCATTCAATTGCGATATTAACGTGGCAGCTGAGGGGGATTGCGTGACAATTATATCAATGTGCTTATTTTTATATTTTTGCTTAAGGTAGTCGCTCATTAATTGCGTTTGAGTGGCCTCATCAAAGCGCCCTACATCAATGTTTTCAACAAAAAGCTCATAGTCAAAAGTCCGTGTTGATAGCTCGCTATTTAAGCCCTCTTCAACACTTTTATGCCAAGGCATATGTTGGTTTGTAGAATTTATAAATAAGACATTGGTAATTTTAGAATCCGGTTGAGCGCTTACCGGCAAACTGGCAAATTGAAAAACAAGAAATAAAAATAAAATAATGGCTTTCATGTTTCTCATAGTTGCTTGAAGTAATTAGTACCACTAGAGTAGATGTTAATTAGTTACAAATCAATTAAATGAGATGTAAATTACAAAGGTGTTTTTGCGTTTTTGCGCATTTACGCCTCGCTAATTATTGCAGTGCATAAGTTAGCTAAAAGCGCTTTTATAAAGCCAACTCAATTACGCATGCTAAGCTGAATCTCTGCTTGGGCATCAAGTGCCATTTCTACAAACGCTTGCGTGGTAGCGCTGCTGTTAATTTGCTTGTATTGCAGCTGCAAATAAATTTGTGTGTCGACCTTTTCTAACTCTATAAAATGGCAACCCTCGCTATATAATTTACTTACACAATAAGGCGCTATAGCTAACCCTAAACCGGCGGCAACCTCTGTTACTAAGGTTTGCATATGCCTTGGCTGACTAATAATGTTAGGTGAAAAGCCAGCGCGCTTGCAACGAGTAATAATTTCATCAAACAACCCTAAGGCTTCGTCGCGATTAAAAAGAATAAATGGCTCATTTTTAAGGGTTTTCAAATCAATAGTTTGCACCGATGCAAAGGGATGGTTTTTGTTGACCACCGCTACGAGGCGGTCAACGTACATAGTTTCACTTATAAACTCATCGGCTATGGTGCTTGGTAACGGCCGAGAAAACGCGACATCTACCCGTTCGCTTTTAAGGGCCTCTATTTGCTCGGTCGCGGTCATTTCTAGCAAGGTAACGTGAACATTAGGAAACTGCGACTTATACGTTCGGATTAATTTGGCCAAAAATGTTAAACACGCAGAGCTTAAATACGCAATACTTAGCGAGCCTAACTGCCCGCTATCGACCAGTTTAACCTTATTTTTAGCCCGCTCTGTAAGCGCTAAAATTGCCGTGGCATCTTTAACTAACTGCTCTCCCGCTTGCGTGATCGACACCTCCCGAGAGTTACGGATAAACAAGCTAACACCTAGCTGCTCTTCTAACGAAGAAATATGGCGACTTATAGCGGGTTGAACAGTATGTAGCTCTTGAGCCGCTTCTGAAAAGCTCAGGTGCTTAGCCACTGCAATAAAACTTTTTAATATTTTTATATCCATGTGCGACTCAAATTTGCTCTGTGTGAGAGGTATAGCAGCAACTATACGTTATTTGTATAGATTCCATCAAATTTAAACATTTCTAACATCAAGCATCTCCCTCTATCATTCGCCTACCTTTTAATGTTGGAGAGCAAAATGACCCAGGTAACTCAAAGCGCCTCGTTAAGTCGCTTTATTTTATTGTTGATGACAACCGCCATTGCAGCAACCGCTGCAAACCTATATTACAGCCAGCCAATTTTACCTCTGATTGGTAACGAGTTTAATTTAACGGATTCACAACTTGGTAGCATTCCCGCATTTACTCAGTTTGGTTACGCTTTTGCCCTATTGTTTATTTCGCCGCTGGGGGATTCTATTGCGCGTCGGCGCTTAATAAGCATTTTATCGGGCTTACTGGTTATTGCATGTAGCTTTGCCGTATTTACACCTAACTTACCGCTGTTATTAATGTCGGTATTTTTAATAGGGATAAGTGCCAACATTACCCAGCAATTAATCCCTTTTGCGGCATCACTTGTATCTGCTGAAAATAAAGGGGCGACATTGGGCACCTTAATGATGGGTCTAACCATTGGTATTTTACTTTCACGCACGTTAAGCGGCTTTGTAGGAGAGCACTTTGGTTGGCGTGGCGTATTTGTTATGTCTGCAATATTAGCTGCGCTATTTGGTGTACTACTTAGGCTCTTTTTACCCCTAAATAAACCACAAACTAGCTTACGTTACTGGCCGCTACTTAAAAGTACAGTGGCGTTATTTAAACAGCACAAACCACTACAAGTGTTTACTTTAACTGGCGCGCTTTGGTTTGCTGCTTTTAATGTACTTTGGGCTACTTTAGCTATTTATGTCAGTGATGCACCTTTTAACTACAGTGCCCAAGAGGCCGGATTATTTGGCATCATCGCATTAGCTGGCGTAATAGGGGCTAAGTCTTCGGGTAAGTGGGTCAATGCGCTGGGCTCTAAAAAATTAGTCATGATAGTACTCACACTTGCCGCAATTGGTTTTGCTATTACAGGCGTTTTTTTAGGAAACCTAATAGCCCTAATTATCGGTATTATTTTAATCGACTTCGCTATTTTTAGCGCACAAGTAGCCAATCAAGTCCGCGTATTTAGCATAGACCCAAGCGCACAAAGCCGTATTAATGGTGTTTACATGCTTGGCTACTACTTAGGCGGCGCCTTTGGCTCAATTATTGGTGTGAAAGCCTTTGCTTTGTACCAGTGGCCTGGCGTAGTCGTCCTTAGTGTAGTGTTAATTACCATCAGCGCTGCTTTTAACTCTCTCGCAAAAAAATAACCGCCATTAACTCCTTGCAACTAAGCGTAAGTCCCCCTTAGTTGCCTCATTTAAAAACAGAGAATACTTATGAATAAACTCAATAACGCAGGAAGCTACACTTTGCTGTGTATAGCTTGCTTAACAATCATGGTGGGTGCATTGGTTGCACCTGGTTTAATCAGTATATCAACAGCCCTAAATGTTGCTGACAGTGCGGTATTTTTAGTGACCTTACCGGCTTTAGGGGCTGTTATATTTGCGCCTATTGCAGGTAAATTAATTGATAAATATGGCGCTTACCGTTCATTAATTATTGGCTTATTTTTATACGGCTTTTTAGGTGCAAGCGTGTATTGGTTGCAAGGGCCGTTGTTGGTTTTTGCTAACCGTATTTTGCTTGGCGGTGTTACCTCAATTGTTATGGCCGGTTGTACCGTTTTAATATCACAGTGGTACTTTGGTAAAGCGCGCCTAGGCATGCTTGCTAAGCAAGGTATGGCAATAGAGCTCGGTGGCGTTATATTTCTATTTATAGGTGGCCTACTTGCTGTGCAGCATTGGGCTTTACCATTATCGTTGTACCTTATTTCTTGGGTATTTTTAGCCATGTTGCTACTTTTTGTGCCGCGTAATCACCCTCAAGCACAAGAGGCACAAGCAATACAAGAGCACGTAATATCAAATAAAGGCTTATCTCTTAAGCATGTGTATTCGCTGGCTGTGCTTGCAATGGTCACGTTTTTTAGCGCAATTGTTTTACTGCCCAGCACAATGCATGCGCAAAATTATAATGAAGAACAAGTAGGGTTTTTACTCTCTTTCATCTCGTTAGTGGCTGTTGTTGGGGCACATTTTATGCCTCAGTTAACTAAAAAAATGGGCGAGCAAAAAGTACTTGCGCTGGCATTTATAGGCTATGGGGCATCATTTGCTTTCTTTTTACAAACGGGTACAGCGTTATTGGTAATAGGCGCTGTGTTTAGCGGTATTGGCTTTGGTTTTAGCATCCCACTATTAAACCATATGACCGTAGAGCGTAGCGCAGCCTCTGTTCGCGGTCGTAACCTCTCTTATTTCACAATGGCTGTTTTTTCTGGGCAATTTCTAACATCGTTTGTTGAATATATCCCCGGAGGCACTCGCAATATTTTTATTAGCTGTATCAGCTTATGTGCACTCATTGCGCTGTACTTATTTGTTAAAAAAAATCATTCACAATCAGTATAAAAGAGGTTTTTATGTCAGAGTCATTTAAATTAATAGCCGGTAATTCATTTCCAACAGTTACTGCACACTTGCTCGATGGGACAACCGCAGATCTAAGTAAGCCGCACGCTGGCGCCGAGTGGCAAATGCTCGTGGTATACAGAGGCAAGCATTGCCCGCTTTGTATGCGTTACTTAAATTTACTAGAAGCGCAATTACCCGCATTAAAGGCGCTTGGGGTGAGCGTTTGTGCCGTTTCAGCAGATACCCGCGCACAGCTAACACAAAGCATGGACACGCTCGCGATTAGCTTTCCTATTGCGTATGGATTAACACAGCAGCAAATGAAACAACTTGGGCTGTATATTTCCTCACCTCGCTCTGAGCAAGAAACCGATCACAACTTTGCAGAGCCCGCGATATTTGTCGTAAATAAGCAAGGGATATTGCAAGCTGTAAATATTTCTAATGCCCCGTATTTACGCCCTGAATTAGACGTGGTTGTAAGAGGCTTAAAGTTTATTAAAGAGCAAAATAACTACCCTATTCGCGGCACTGTTGTGTAACCATTTAAATTGCAGCCGTGGCGTTTATTACCTTACGGCTGCTTTATTAAGGCATAAGCTTTCATGAAAAACTTATTTAGTAATCTTTTAAATTTAGCCAGCGCGCTTTTTATATTTAAGTTTGCCCTGCCAAAGTTATTAGCAGCGCAAGTAAGCGTTAAAACGTTTAGCTACTTTGCGCAGGTACTGCCCGTTAACGCTAAAATTTATATGTATAGCGTTGGTTTACTGGAGTTGGTAGTGGGTTTAATGATGCTTGCTCTTTTGTTTATTAAAAATGAAAAGCAAAAAGCACTGTTTACCTATGTTGCGTATGTTTTATTGGCGGGTACGTTAATTGGGGCGCTGTTACATGAATATTTTGTTCGGCCCGAGCCAATTGCTCAGTTAGTGACTTACTCAGGCTGCTTTTTAGTTATATGTGCTATTCAATTTTTAGCCTATAAAAAAGCGCTAATAGCGCGTTTTGAGTGACTTTAAGGCGTTACACGGTAGATAGACACTGCACCTTTTGTACTAAAACGTGTTGTTACAAAAAAGCCGCTTAGTAGCGGCTTTCTAAAAATTTTTTCAACATTTTGTTTTTTGTCTTAGGTCAAAACGGAATGTCGTCATCAAAATCTATTGTTGGTTCCATAGGATTTGATGCACCGCCCTGAGGGGCGTTTTGCGGCTTAGGTGCAAAACCACCTTGCTGCTGTGGCGCATTACTTTGCCCAGGAGCAAAGCCACTGTTGTTTGATTGTTGGTATTGGTTATTTTGCTGTGGAGCAGGTGCTGCAGCTGGCCGTTGTGCTGGTGCAGCTTGTTGCTGTGGTGCATAACCACCTTGCTGGCTGTTTTGAGCTTGGTTGTTTTGTCCATAGCCACCGCCTTGTTGATTATTTTGGTAACCGCCACCTTGTTGGCCGCCTTGATTACCTTGATAACCACCACCTTGCTGATCGCCACCGCGAGCACCTAGCATTTGCATTTGACCCGTAAAGCCATCAACAACGATTTCTGTTGTGTATTTTTCTTGGCCTTGTTGGTCGGTCCATTTACGTGTTTGAAGTTTACCTTCAACGTAAATTTGCGAGCCTTTACGGCAGTACTCACCAACAATTTCAGCTAGCTTGCCAAAAAATACTACACGGTGCCATTCAGTTTTATCAACCATTTGGCCAGTGTTTTTGTCTTTATAGCTGTCTGACGTTGCTAAGGTAATATTTGCTACACCATTGCCATTAGGCATGTAACGAACTTCAGGATCTTGTCCTAAATTACCAACCAAAATTACTTTGTTCACACCGCGTGCCATGGAACCATCTCCTATAAACGTTAGATTAAACCAGCTACTTTACGTGCTTGGTCTAGGTCAAATTCTTTATCATTAATCTTTAAATAGCTGCGGCTTTCGTCGCGTACTACTGTTGCTTCTATTACGCCAGGTAAAGCAACTAGCTGAGAAGCAAGTGCTTGAGCTTGCTCTTCAGAACTTAAATTGGTCATTAAACTAATAACTTTACTTTTCGGTGGGACTTGCATTTTCCACGCAATAATAAGCCATATTAACCCAACAAGTGCTGCTGCCGCAAACACAGCTTGCGTACTTGTAGTTTGGGCAACATAACCCCCTAAAATACCACCTAAAAAAGCTCCCAAAAACTGGCTAGACGAATACCCTCCCATAGCAGAACCTTTTTGGCTAGCGGGCGCAATACGCGATACAAGCGCAGGCATAGTGGCTTCTAAAAAATTAAATGCTACAAAATAAAGCAACATACAAATGGCAATGCCAACCACGCTATTCACCCAAATAGACATAGCAAACATACTAATAGAAAGCAGTGCTACTGAGCCAATAAACGCCTGTTTTTCTTTTTCTTTTTTAATGGCAATAATCATAATAGGGACCATTAAAATAAACGCTAACAGCAATACTGGAATATATAAATACCAATGGTGGTTTGCCACTAAGCCATCTTTTATTAGTTGGCTCGGCAGTACCACAAAAATAGTGGTTAGCGTTAAATGTAGCAGTAATACGCCTGCATTTAAGCGCGATAATTGTGGATGCTTAATAAGCTTTTTAATATCACTAAAGCTTGCCAAGGTATCGCCTTTGGGCGCTTTGTTTACTGCGTTTGGCACTAAAAATAAAATAATACCAATACCGAACACGGCAAGTATTGCTGTTAACCAAAATACCCCCGCGACACCCCACGACGCGGCAACAATAGGGCCAAGTAACATAGCAAAAGCAAAGCTCATGCCTATACTCATACCAATTACGGCCATTACTTTAGGGCGCTGTTCGTCGCGGCTTAGGTCGCTGGCAAAAGCAAGCAGCGCACTGGCTATAGCGCCCATACCTTGTAGTGCACGGCCCACTGTAACCATTTGAATAGATTCAGCAAGGGCTGCAATAACAGAGCCCAACGCAAACACAACTAAGCCACCAACAATTACTTTTTTACGGCCTATTTTATCTGACAAACGCCCCATAGGAATTTGCAGTACCGCTTGCGTTAAGCCATACGCGCCAATAGCAAATCCTATCCACATAGGCGAAAAACCATCAAGCGATTGGCCATAAATAGCCAATACAGGCATCAGCATAAACAAGCCGAGCATTCTAAATGCAAACACACTCGCCAGCGATACAGCGGCGCGCTTTTCTCGTGAATTAAGTGAAGATGCGGTCATTATCTGCGTATTCTTACGATATGAAAAATTTAGGCTGGGATTCTACCACAAGCTTGGCAATAATTAATCGCCTATAAGTAAGGATTTTTTTCGTTGATCATTGATTAATAATGTTTCGTATTATGCGATACTGGACAAATAATTTTGGTAATAAACGAGATAGCATGGAAAACATTGAAGTCCGAGGCGCCCGTACGCACAATTTAAAAGACATCAGCCTAACCATCCCACGTGATAAATTAATTGTTATCACAGGCCTATCTGGTTCGGGAAAGTCATCACTGGCATTTGATACTTTATATGCAGAAGGACAGCGTCGTTATGTTGAGTCACTTTCTGCCTACGCAAGGCAATTTTTATCGTTAATGGAAAAGCCCGACGTTGATCATATTGAAGGCCTCTCTCCCGCCATTTCTATTGAGCAAAAATCTACATCGCACAATCCTCGCTCAACAGTGGGTACCATTACCGAAATATACGATTACTTGCGTTTAATGTTTGCCCGCGTGGGCGAACCACGATGCCCAACCCACGACTTACCACTTGCAGCACAAACAATTAGCCAAATGGTTGATACCGTTTTAGCACTGCCAGAGGGCACTAAGCTGATGCTTTTAGCGCCAGTGGTTAAAGATCGTAAAGGTGAGCACGTTAAATTACTTGAGCAACTTGCAAGCCAAGGCTACATTCGCGCTCGTATAGACGGCGAAGTATGCGACTTATCAGATCCACCAACGCTTGAGCTTCATAAAAAACACACTATTGAAGTGGTGGTTGACCGCTTTAAAGTAAAAGATGGCCAACAGCAGCGTTTAGCAGAGTCGTTCGAAACCGCACTAGAGATGTCTGGCGGTGTGGCAAATGTAGCCTACATGGACGACAGCACGATAGAAGAAATGCTGTTCTCGGCAAATTTTGCCTGCCCCACCTGTGGCTACGCAATGACCGAATTAGAACCGCGCTTATTTTCGTTTAATAACCCTGCAGGTGCGTGTCAAAGCTGTGATGGTTTAGGCGTACGCCAATACTTTGATCCTAACCGTGTGGTACATAACCCAGAGCTCAGCCTTGCCGGTGGTGCTATTAAAGGATGGGATAAACGCAGCTTTTATTATTTTCAAATGCTACAGGCGGTCGCCGAGCACTATAACTTTGATTTAGATGTGCCATTTGAAAAGCTGGCTAAAGAATCGCAAAAAATTATTTTAGAAGGCTCAGGGCAAACAAAAATAGCCTTTAACTACCGTAACGATAGGGGCGATTTAATAACACGCAACCACGAGTTTGAAGGCGTGTTAAACAACATGAACCGTCGCTATCGCGAAACTGAGTCAAACTCGGTGCGTGAAGAGCTCGCTAAATATCAAACTAGCCAAGCGTGTCCTAGTTGTCATGGCTCGCGTTTACGCCAAGAAGCACGCCACGTATTTATAGGTCAAACAAACCTACCTGCTATTACGACTATGAGTATTGGCGAAGCGATGGACTTTTTTGAAGGGCTATCACTAACAGGGCAAAAAGCCCAAATAGCTGAAAAAATCCTGAAAGAAATTCGCGACCGCTTATCGTTTTTAATTAATGTAGGACTTAATTACTTATCGCTTGAGCGCAGTGCCGATACCCTCTCAGGTGGTGAAGCCCAGCGTATTCGTTTAGCCAGCCAAATAGGTGCGGGCCTTGTAGGCGTAATGTACGTACTGGATGAGCCATCAATTGGTTTACACCAGCGCGATAACGACCGTTTATTACAAACATTGGTGCATTTACGCGACTTAGGCAACACCGTGATTGTGGTTGAGCATGATGAAGATGCGATTCGCGCAGCCGATCATATTATTGATATTGGCCCAGGCGCGGGTGTGCACGGCGGCCATATTATTGCACAAGGTACACGTGACGATATTTTAGCCACTAAAGACTCAGTAACTGGCCAGTTTTTATCAGGCGTGCGCAAAATAGAAGTGCCACAAGAGCGTAACCCAACCAGCGACAAATGGCTTGAGCTATTTGGTGCCACAGGTAATAACCTAAAAAATGTAGACTTAAAAATTCCATTTGGCTTATTAACCTGTATTACAGGGGTATCAGGCTCAGGTAAATCAACGCTCATTAACGATACACTCTTTAAGCTTGCGCATACCGAGCTTAACGGCGCGACCACAGCAGAAGCCGCGCCTTACAAATCAATTAGTGGCCTTGATCATTTTGACAAAGTTATTGATATTGACCAAAGCCCAATTGGTCGCACACCGCGCTCAAACCCTGCAACCTACACAGGTATTTTTACCGGTATTCGTGAGTTATTTGCAGGTACACAAGAAGCCCGCTCTCGCGGCTATAAAGTAGGTCGCTTTAGCTTTAACGTGAAAGGCGGGCGCTGTGAAGCCTGCCAAGGGGATGGTGTAATTAAAGTAGAAATGCACTTTTTACCTGATGTATATGTACCGTGTGATGTATGTAAGGGCGCGCGCTATAACCGCGAAACCTTAGAAGTACAATACAAAGGTAAAAACATTCACCAAGTGCTCGAAATGACCGTTGAAGACGCGCACGACTACTTTGATAAAATACCTGCAATAGCGCGTAAACTTAAAACGCTAATGGACGTAGGTTTATCGTATATTCGCCTAGGACAAGCTGCTACCACGCTCTCTGGTGGTGAAGCACAACGTGTAAAACTGGCTCGTGAGCTTTCTAAACGCGATACAGGTAAAACACTGTATATACTTGATGAGCCAACAACCGGCCTTCACTTTGCCGATATTGAACAACTACTTGTGGTATTACATCGCCTGCGCGATCATGGTAATACCATTGTGGTAATTGAGCATAACTTAGATGTGGTTAAAACCGCAGACTGGGTGGTTGATTTAGGCCCTGAAGGGGGCGCTGGCGGCGGTGAAATACTCATTGCAGGCACGCCTGAAGAAGTAGCCGAATGTGAACGCTCGCATACTGGGCATTACCTAAAGCCATTGCTTTAAGATAGATAATAAAAAGTATTCATTAAAAGTCACAAAAATGCCGCTAAATTTAGCGGCATTTTTATTTGCTTATACTAGTAAAGCAATTTATGTACGAGGAATAAACCCTAGTGCATCGTAAACCGATTTAAGAGTTTTTTCTGCACGTACACTGGCTTTTTCTGCGCCTGATTTCATGATGCTATCAAGTAGGTTTTGATCTTCTCTGATCTCTTTAAAACGTGCTTGGATTGGCTCAATCATGCTAACAACTGCATCGGCTGTGTCTTTTTTCAGGTGGCCATACATTTTATCTTCGTACTCTGGCACTAAGTCTTCAATTGAGCGCTTAGTGGCTACGCTTAATAAAGTAAGTAAATTAGAAACGCCTGGCTTTTCAGTACGGTCAAAGTAAATACGCGCTTGCTCGTCTGAATCGGTTACTGCTTTTTTAAGCTTTTTCTCAATCTTTTTAGGCTCATCTAATAGCATGATGTAGCCATTAGGGTTTTCGTCAGACTTAGACATTTTTTTGAGCGGATCTTGAAGGCTCATTACGCGTGCGCCAAATTCAGGAATATATGGCTCTGGTAACTTAAATACGTCACCGTATAAATTATTAAAGCGTGTCGCTATATCACGCGTTAACTCTAAGTGCTGCTTTTGGTCATCCCCTACCGGTACTTGGTCAGCTTGATATAATAAAATATCCGCTGCTTGCAATACTGGGTACGAGAATAAACCGACGTTTACATTGTTAGCATGCTTAGATGACTTGTCTTTAAACTGAGTCATGCGGTTAAGCTCGCCCATTTGTGCGTAACAATTTAGCACCCATGCTAACTGCGCGTGTTCTGGCACTTGCGACTGTACAAATAAGGCCGATTTTTCAGGGTCTATGCCACATGCCGCATATAACGCTATACCATCTAATACACGAGAGCGAAGAAGTTCAGGCTCTTGGCGCACGGTAATCGCGTGTAAATCAACAAGCATAAAGAAACTTTCGTGGTCTTCCTGTAGCTTTAGCCACTGGTTAATAGCGCCAACATAGTTGCCTATTGTCATACCACCGGTTGGCTGAATGCCACTTAAAACTACTGGTTTACTCATGATTTTCCTTTAGTGTTTAGTTAATTAAAAATTTTAACGCTGTGTTAGTGTTGGTATTATATCTAAGAAGTTATCGCATAGGTACTGTGGATTATAATCCTCAAGATTTTCGCCTTGGTTATAACCATAATCCACCGCTATTACATCAATTTTAGCGGCATGTGCTGCCAATATATCGCTTTTTGAATCGCCAATCATAATAGCCTTACTCGGCTCAACATTCAGCTTTTTACATGCATACAATAAAGGCGCTGGTGAAGGCTTTTTAGCCATATCGTCTCCACACACTATCACTTCAAAGTGACTGGTAAGGGAAAGCTTATCAAGTAGTAGCTCGGTAAATAGACGCGCCTTATTAGTAACAAGTGCTTTTGGCATGCCCCGCAAAGCACTGAGCCCTGTTTCTACATGCTGATACAACACACTATACTTGCCCACTAGCTGCTCATAATGTTGGTAAAATAAGGCAATGGCTTTTGCACTAAGCGCTTCATCTAAATGTTCGCTAATTTGCATATCGCCGCTGAGTGCACGCTTGACTAGGGTTTCAATACCGTTGCCTATCCAGCTTTCAACCAAGCTTTGGCTAACAATAGGAAACGCTAAATCACTCAGTGTTAAGTTTACTGCTAGGTATAAATCGTAAACGCTATCAACAAGTGTGCCGTCAAGGTCGAACAAAGCTACATCATATTTCATTACTTTACGTTTCCTAACTGCTCACGCATTTGATCAATAACAACCTTGTAATCAGGCTCATTAAAAATAGCAGACCCTGCTACAAACATATCGGCACCTGCTTGCGCTGCTGCGGCTATGTTATCAACCTTAATACCACCATCTACTTCTAGGCGAATATCACGACCCGACTCAACTATACGCTGCTTAGCTTGAGCTAGTTTTTCAAGGGTGTGGGGAATAAAGCTTTGGCCGCCAAAGCCTGGGTTTACCGACATTAATAAAATAGTATCTAGCTTATCAATAACGTGATCGAGGTAGCTAAGGCTAGTGGCAGGGTTAAATACTAAGCCCGCTTTACAACCATGGTCTTTAATGAGCTGTATGGTGCGGTCTATATGCTCGCTGGCCTCAGGGTGAAAAGTAATTATTGATGCGCCGGCCTCTGCAAACAAAGGAATTATACTATCGACTGGTTTTACCATTAGGTGCACATCTATAGGGGCTGTTACACCGTAATCTCTAAGCGCTTTACACACCATAGGCCCAATAGTGAGGTTAGGCACGTAGTGATTGTCCATGACATCAAAATGAACTACATCAGCGCCTGCAGCGAGTACTTTATCCACATCTTCGCCTAATTTTGCAAAATCGGCTGACAAAATAGAAGGCGCAATTAAGTATTTTTGTTCAGGGTTTAACATAGTAATCCGTCAATCAGTAAAATATGCCTTAATGTACCGTAAATGCTGAGGTTTCCCAAGTAATACACTGTAAATTAGGCATAACTAAAAATATCGATTTAAATATAT
Source organism: Pseudoalteromonas sp. S327 (assembly GCF_005886415.1). Classification (NCBI taxonomy): domain Bacteria; kingdom Pseudomonadati; phylum Pseudomonadota; class Gammaproteobacteria; order Alteromonadales; family Pseudoalteromonadaceae; genus Pseudoalteromonas; species Pseudoalteromonas sp. S327. The sequence continues at coordinate 116,587 of NZ_PNDP01000032.1, forward strand.
AAGTATTTATTTATGAAAAGCTTTAGGGCGTGTTGAGCTTTAGTGGTTGAGTTTTGGGCAGCATGTTTAATTTTTGGTAAGGCCGTGAGTAGACGCACAAGCTTTGCTTACATGATGTAAGCTATTAGATTAACGTAAGAGCAGTTATTGTGCCCACTCGATTACAAACTTCGGGGCGCGATTTAAAAAATCTTAGCTTGAGAGCACACTTTAACTCGCAAGTTTCAACAGGCCTTAGCTATTACAGGTAAATATTAGTTTGTTATTTATACAGCTTTTGTTATTATTAAAGGAGTAACTTAATTTTAGGCTAATATTATGCGTGCATTTAAAACAGGGATCTTAATTGCGTCGGCATTGTTATTTATTGGGGCATTTAGTTTTGCGCCAAGTTCTGAGCAAGATTTAAGCTTAGTTAGCAATTGTCAGCATCAGGCAAGTAGTAAAAACGCTCCAAACACCTTAACGTGTGCGAAAGTAGAAGAAGACTCATCGTGGTTTTCTTGGCTAACAGGCGATAGCCGCAGTGCGCAGTTTCATTATTTAGATTTATTAGAGCTATTAACTAGCTCAGAAGACGCTAAGAATACGCCTTCAATAAAACCTCTATTTTAAATAATGCTGCACTTTATTAGCGCGTTGCAAAGTGTGCTAGCAGCATTTTTTGGTGTGCAATCAGAGCACAAACGCCAAGCCGACTTCCAACAACACTCCCCTCTTTTTATTATTGCTTTAGCTGTGCTGTTTTTTGTTATTTTTGTAGTGACAATTTACGCAGTGGTTGCTTGGGTGCTAAATACATAGCCATTAACTCGTCGACCTTGTTGCGTGATCCACCTTTAGGGCTGATAGTACGTTTTACCTGAATTTTACCAAGTGTAGCTTGGCTATAAATTTTTCGCGTCCATACGGTATCGTGGTTAGATATAAGCACTGGGGTATTGTTTTCAAACGCGGCTTGCTCGGCTAAGTTTGCCAAGTTTGCTTGATCGTCTAAATTAAACCCGCCTTTAGCATAAGAGGTAAACGACGCTGTTTTACTTAGCGGTACATAAGGCGGATCGCAATAAATAACCGCATTGTTTGGCACAAGCTTAAACACATCATCGTAGCTTAGGCAGGTAAATGTGGCTTTTTGTGCTTTTTCGGCAAAAAAGTACATTTCTTTTTCTGGAAAATAAGGCTTTTTATATTTACCAAATGGCACGTTAAAAATGCCTTTGAGGTTATACCTACACAGCCCATTGTAACCATGGCGATTCATGTATAAAAAGAGCATTGCGCGCTCATATACATCATTGCTTTTATTAAACTGTACACGGTATTCGTAGTAAGCGTCTGGGTGGTTATTTAAATCAACAAATAGTTTTTTAGAGTCACTTATAAACTCATCAGGCGAGCGCTTGAGCTCTTTGTATAAGTTAATTAAATCAGCATTGATGTCGTTGAGTAAATAGTGTTTAAAATTACTATTTAAAAATACCGAGCCTGCACCTACAAAAGGTTCTACCAAGGTTTCAGCGTGTTTGCTGGCTTGAGATAAGCGTGCATTAATATCTTCAACTAGGCTGTATTTACCGCCAGCCCATTTTAGGAAGGCTCTACTCTTTTGTTGCATTGGTTCTTAACTTCAATCTGCTGTAGCGCGATTTTACACTAAAGTGAGTCAGTTTACTGATCAAGTCGTGCAATTTCTTGTTTTATTTTGCTGATTTTTTTATAAAAAGGCTTGTTCTTTCTAAGCGCACTCGACAAGGCAGACAACGCACTTTTAGCATCAGCGAGTGATGCATAACTGCCAATAGTAACCACCCACCACACTTTATTATTTCGCTTAGTTTGATATACCTTAGCGCGCTGGCTTAAATTATGTTGAATAATAAACTCACGGGTGATTTTTTCCTGTGTAACGGCTAGCAGCTGCACAGTTGTATTATTATCTGGCTGAGCTAAATACCAAGCGTTATCTGATACGTTATTTGAGGTTGTAGGCTGCGGGCTTTCTTTATCGCTACTTTCAATTGGCTCAATAGCCTCATGAGTGTTTACGCTTTGTGGTAACATCTCGCTTTTTTCACTTTGCTCACTTTGAGCGCTTTGTTGAGCCTCACGCGTTAGGCTTTGCATTATCGCCGGCACATCGTTTTTATGAGGCGCTACATTCCCCTGTGATTTATCGCTGACCGGCTCTAAAGGCAAATCCGCTTTTGATATATCAGAATTGTCATTACTGACTTCTTTATCCACGCTTGGGGTAGCGGTAATTTTAGAAGCAGGAATAGCGGTATCTATGTCCTGGCTTTGTTGATTTTGATAATACGTTTGCCACCACTGGGTCATGTCATTTTTATACAGCAAACCAATGATAAGTAGCATAATTATCATTAACAACGAGATTAAGTGTACTCGCCACGACAGTTTATCTTTTTTTACAATATCAGCCACATGCTCGGTTGGCTGCCATGCTAATAATAAGCTGGGGTTGCCTTTCGCTTCATTTAAAAATGCACTAAATACGGGGTCTTCATCGTACGGTAAATTAGGAAAATACCAGCTCATTAGCTGTTTAGATTCACGCGCAGACAAAGGCTCTAAGTAAATTTCAACGGCATTATTAATTGCCAGCTTTGATTGCGAAGCTAGCATGATATAAAGCGTTACAGGGCTATTTTTGGCAAGTAACTCTAACTCTTGTAATAACTCTTCAGATAAATGCCTTGCATTATCGAGCACCCATAAACAAGCCTCACACGGCTGCTGCTGCAACAATTGGTAAAAGTTTTCACTTAACGATAAATCGTGGTCAATCAGCGGAGAGTTAAAGCTTTGCTCTAATATATCACTCATCAGTGATACATCATTTACACTGGCACTTACTTGTACAAATGCTTTATTAAAACTGTTGTATTTGTCGGTGATGAAGGTTTCGAGCATATAACTTTTGCCTAGGCCAGAGGTGCCTAGTAATACAATTAAGTTTTGCCCGTATTCAAATTGCAGAGCGATTCTATCCACCAACGCCGCACGGCTTGGTAAAATTTGCGCCTGCATTATTGCTCGATTAACGCTCTAACTTGGTTGTCTGATACGTCATCTACCAATGCGCATTGACCAAATTGAGTAGGTAAAATAAAGCGGATAGTGCCTTTTTTATTTTTTTTGTCTTTACGCATATGCATTAAAAACTGCTCTGCAGTCATTTCACTTGGGATCTCAGTCGGTAAATTATAAAGCTTGAGTAGCGTTACAATTCTATCTACCTCAGTTTGCGATAAATCACCGCGTGTATGCGCTAATTTAGCAGCAAGTACCATTCCGGTAGCAACAGCCTCGCCATGTAGCCATACACCGTATCCCATTTGCGCTTCAATTGCATGCGCAAAGGTATGCCCTAAGTTGAGTAATGCACGAAGGCCATTTTCTTTTTCATCTTGCGCCACGATAAGCGCTTTAATTTCACAGCATCTATAAATAATATGCTGCAAACTTGCTTCATCTAGTTGCTGTAGTTTTTCTACATTTTGCTCAATAAAAGCAAATAGCTCAGTATCGTAAATTAAACCATACTTAATAACTTCGGCCATACCCGCTGCAAATTCGCGCTCTGGTAAAGTGTGAAGTGAATTAGTATCAATAAAAACAGCTTGCGGCTGATAAAAAGCCCCAATCATGTTTTTACCCAGTGGGTGATTTACCGCTGTTTTGCCCCCTACAGAGGAGTCAACTTGTGATAGTACCGTGGTCGGAATTTGAATAAACGGTACACCGCGCTGATAGCATGCAGCAACAAAGCCTGTTAAATCGCCAATAACGCCGCCACCTAGTGCAATTAAGCATGTGTCTCGGCCGCAATTATTTTGCAATAAAAAAGCAGATATTTTCTCAAACCATTCAAGTGACTTGTATTGCTCACCATCGGGAATGACAAAAGAAAGAGGGTCTAGATCAGCTAACGAATCAAGCAGTCCTTGTAAATATAAAGGCGCAACTGTGTCGTTAGTGATAATTATAGGCCGACAATCACCAATGTGGTGAACAAGGCGGCCATTATCTTGAAGTACAGATTGACCAATAAAAATAGGATAACTTCGCTCGTCCAAATTAACAGTTAATTCAAGCATGCTTTGTTATTTCCTTTATTATTGGTTTTTAAAAATCTAATTTCTCGATGATTTGGTTAGCAACAACTTTAGCGCTTTGCTCATCGGTGCGTACAACAAAATCGGCAACTTCTTTGTATAGTGGCTCGCGTTCTTCTGCTAAGCGCTCTAGTACATTACGAGGTGCTTCTTCAGTTTGCAGTAATGGGCGACGCTTGTCGCGTTGCGTGCGTGCAACTTGCTTTTCTATAGGTGTCTCTAGGTATACAACGATACCACGAGCCGAAAGCTTGTTTCGAACTTCTTTACTCATTACTGAACCACCACCGGTTGCAAGTACAATACCTTGCATTTCGGTTAAGTCGCCAATAACAGATTCTTCACGAAGTCTAAAGCCTTCTTCACCCTCAAGATCAAACACCCAGGCAATATCTGCACCGGTACGGCGTTCGATTTCTTGATCAGAATCGACAAATTCAAGGTGTAATTGGTCAGCGATGTGACGACCAATCGTGCTTTTGCCAGCCCCCATGGGGCCAACTAGAAATATATTACGTTTCTCAGCCATATCTTTTAGTACAAACGAACTCTAAAATTTGAAATAAAACCCCGCCTAACGACCTGGCCCCAAAATTAAGGAGGGGATTATCTCAGTAATTGGCCGGGTATTTCAAGTCTATTACAATAAAAAGCCATATAACGAGCAATTATTATCAATAAACACTCGTTGACGAACATAAAACCACTAAATTTTAATCTATTTGTATTTTCGGTGTCACGAAAATAAGTAATTCACGTTTCTCATTAAACTCGCTGGTGCTCTTAAATAAGCGTCCAACATATGGAATATCACCAAGTACAGGTACTTTATTTGTGGTATTAATTATTTGCTGCTGAAAAATACCACCCAGCACAACGGTTTGGCCGTTATCAACCAGCACTTGTGTTTCAATTTGTTGAGTGTCTATCGAAACCGCTTCACCTGTTCCGGTTTGAACCGTTTCGCCACGAGTATCTTGTGTAATAACTAAGTCTAAAATAACTTTGTTATCAGGCGTTATATGCGGTGTAACCTCAAGGCTCAATACCGCTTTTTTAAAGCTTACAGTAGTAGCACCACTTGAGGCTGATTCGGTATAGGGGATTTCAGTACCTTGCTCAATACGCGCTTTTTGCTGATTAGCTGCAGTAATGCGCGGGCTCGCAATAATCTCACCTTTATTTTCTTCTTCTAAAGCACTTAGCTCTAAATCAATTAAAGTGCCATTAGCCAACTTAGCTATGTGTAAACCAATACTTGCCGCAGGGTTAGTAATAGGTAGGTTTACATTAAGACGGTCTGATAAATCAGGAATAGTGCCATTTGAGATAGACTCAGCTCCTTCAAGCGAGCCAGATATACCATCACTATCTTGTTGATCACTAAATCCCCAACGCACGCCTAAATCTTCTGTGACGTTATCGCGCACTGTTACCATACGTGATTCAATAACAACCTGTTGCACTGGAATATCGAGTGTTTCAATCATACGGCGAATACTCTCAATGCTCTTCGCTGTATCTTTAATAAGTAATGTATTGGTACGCTGGTCAACCGATACACTGCCTCGGGCAGAAATGATGCTGTTAGTGTCGGTTTTCAGTAAATCCGCAAAATCTTCAGCCTTAGCGTAGTTTAAACGAATATACTCACTGTAAAGCGGCTCTAAATCCTCGACCTTTTGTTTTGCTAGTAAATCTTTAGCTTCACGTGCTGCGAGCTCTTCAGCTGGCGCAACCATCAATATAGAGCCATCCATGCGCTTATCAAGGCCTTTAATACGCAGTACAACATCTAAAGCTTGATCCCATGGAACGCCATCTAAACGAAGCGTAATATTGCCGGTTACTGAGTCACTCGTTACTAAGTTAAACTCGTTATAACCCGCTATGATTTGCAGTACAGCTCTAACCGAAATATCTTGGAAGTTTAAGGTCATTGGACGACCTTGATATTCTTTGCCGCCATCTAAATAGGCATTTTGCGTTTCATCTTTTTCAATTGTTAACGTTAAAATGTTATCTATTTGCTGGTAGGTAAAGGTAAAAGCAGCATTAGGCTCAATAACTACACGGCTTAAGCTATCTTCTTTAAAGGTTTCAATGGTACTTACTACAGTACCAAAATCTAGCACATCTAATTCATACAGTAAGTCGTCTAAAATATCTGTGTGATGAAACTCTGCAATTATTTTTCCACCACTTTCATGTACTTCTATTGCAGCTTGCGTGTCTTGTAAAAAGACTAAAACTTTTGCTTCACCTTTTTCACCACGGCGAAAATCAATAGATTGAATCCGATTAATATAAGCGCTTAAGGCATCATATCCATTGCTGCTTTCATCAGAAGCTTGTTCAGTAAGCGGGTTATCAGATACGCGCAACGACACTAAGTTGTTATTAACTTGTGTTTCGTATATTTTTAAACGCTCTAAATTTACCGTAACTTTTAAGCCTTGCTCTGTTAGTACGCTGCTTACACTGTTAATACCTGCGTGATCGACCGGCACATTTTCAAGACCCTGTTCTAGTTCTGCACCATCAAATAGCATTTCTATACGCGCTGGTGTGTTGTGTACTTGAATTTTAGGTTGTTGTGTTAGCTCTTCGTCAAATACAAGTTGTAACTCTGTCTCGCCTTTTAGCAAGGGGTTATAACGTACATCATAAAGTAATGGCGCTGCACTCGCTGTTTTTACAACAAAAAGAGCCAATATGACAAATAACACCATTTGAAAACGATGATGCCAAAGTACATCCTTATACATGTGGGTTTTACCTTTTTTATTATTAATTTGCGCCATTATTTGCCGCCTCTAACATTTCCAATTTAGTCAGCCGCTCTTTCCAACAACCCGACCCATCAGGGATTAATTCAACTAGTTCTACATAATCACTACTTACAGACTTAACTTTACCGTCATACGTGCCTAAGTAATTATTTACCGTTACCCTATGCAACGTTTCATCCGCTGCGGTGATCAGTGCCCACATTTGACCGCTAGAGCCTAATGTACCTTTCATTGATAGGTTATCGAGCGGATACTTTTCTAGTGGCTCTCTCACTCTATCAGGGTCAGGGTGTAAACAATTTTTAATTTGCGTTAGTTTATTTTGAATAATTTCAGGCTGTGGAGCCACAAAAGGACTACGCAACTGCGATGCATTATATTCAAAATGTTCAAACTGCGTTAATTCAGGTATTCCCTCAACTTTAGGCGTGGTGCTGGCCTTAACTTGGTCAATAAATTCTTTTTGCTCAGACGTATCGTCGTTACAACCTGCCAACAATAAAACAGACAATGATAATAAAGGGACTAGTCTCACTTTTTAACCCCTTCTTCATAACGATACGTTTTTGCTACCACACTGAATGTTAGTTGCTTTTCACCAGATGATACAATCGAAAAGTCATGTAAACTTACAATTCGTGGTAATTGGGCTACTTTTCCTACAAATTCACCAAACTCATGGTAAGTACCTATTACTTCAATTTTTATAGGCAGCTCGGTATAAAACTCTTTTTCGATTTCAGGTAACCAGCCAATTTTCAAAAATGTTAAACCGCTAGTAGTACCTACATAAGATAAATCGTCTAAAAGGCCAGGGGTTTCATTTGAGGTAGGTAATCGCTTTAGTAGTTGTGAAAACTTATCTTCCATCTCAACCATTTGCTGGCGATATATATCAAGCTTACTGGCTATAGCATATTTAGTTCTGTAGGTAGTACGCAGCTCGACTTCTTTTGCTACCGCGCTGTGATAGCTGTCTATTTCATCAGATACCAATAAGCTGTAACTAAAAAACAACACTAAACCGGCGACAAATAAGCAACAAATTGCTTTTACCGCAACCGGCCATTCACCAATATTGTCGAGCTCAATTTCATTCCAATCTATTTCATTTAAGGCTTTTAAATCAAGGTTCATCACTTACCTCACCAATTTTATCAAATGGCTTTACATAAAACTCCATATTAAAATCACTGAGTAACCGTGATGTTTGATCGCCTGCCACAATGCCCTGCATGATTGGCCTTTCTAATAGATAAGAGCCTTGTACCTGACGTAGCATAGTAGATAAACGATTGTTTGATTCACTGCGCCCTAACACATGTATTTGTGTACCACGCCGCTCAAGCTTAGTTAAATACACGCCTTGAGGAACAATTTTAGCTACTTCATCCATAATTTGAGTACCTAAATTACGGCTGCTTTGTAGCTCTTCAATCAACCGCATTCGTTGTTGTAAATTCTCTTTTCGCTTATCGAGATCTCTAATCTCACTAATTTTTTTATCAAGAGTACTGATTTCTGAGCTTAAATAATTATTTTTTAAGTTCTGCCCATCTTTTAAACCCGCGTAAAAAGAGCTAAGTAAGTACATACTTGCAAAACTACCTAGTACTACTGCAATTAATATAGTTATAAATTTCTTTTTTGATTCTTCTCGTTGTAGCTCTCGCCACGGCAATAGATTTATATGTGGCATGATGAAAAGCTCCTCAATGCCAAACCAGTAGCAATTGCAAACTGCGTTCTATTTCTTTGCATTACATTTCTGTCTACTTTTGGCGAAATTTCCATATTAGCGAACGGTTCAGCCACCACAGCATGAATACCGAGCTCTTCAATTAACAACCTATCTAAACCTTCTATCATTGATGTACCGCCGGTTAGCACTATATAATCTACTTGATCTTTACCTGTGGTTGTTAAAAACATTTGTACCGCACGGCGCACTTGTTGCAATAGTGATGTCTGAAACGGTGCCAGCACTTCAAAAGTATAATTAGCAGGTAAATCACCCGTTGTTTTGCCTATTTCGGCCTCATCAAAACTTTTATTATAATAAGATACAATACTATTAGTATATTGGTCGCCACCAAATACTTGGTCGCGGGTATAAATTGTTTCACCCGCTTGAACGACACTCACCAGCATTAAAACAGCGCCAATATCTACCACGGCAACACACTTATTAAAGGCATCACTTGGCAGTTGCTGATAATACACCTCCATCGCTCTACTTAACGCATAGCTTTCAACATCAACCACTTTAGCGGTTAAGTTTGCACCTTCAAGTGCGCCCACACGGGCCTCAACACTTTCTGTACGCGCAGCAGATAACAACACATTCATTTTACTCGGGTCGGCTTCGTTGGTAGAGAGCTTTTCAAAATCTAAACTCACTTCATCAAGGGGGTAAGGTATTAAGCTGTCAGCTTCTATTTCAATTTGCGACTCTAATTCAGCGTCACTTAATGAAACATCCATAAAAATAACTTTAGTGATAACGGTTTGTCCTGATACAGCCACTGCCGCTGATTTTAACGATTTTGGTAGTTTTCTTTTTAATTTTGTAATTATGTTACCAATTGCTTCGATATCCTGAATAGAGCGCTCGCTCATTGCACCTTTTGGCATGGGTTCAATTGCAAGTGCTTCTAGTCGAAATCCCGTTTCAATTTCACTTAAAAGCACTGCTTTGATAGAGTGCGATCCGATATCAATTCCGACCATCGCAGGTAATGGCTTTTGAAATAGTTGACTTAGCATGTTTGCAACTTGACCTTTGTTTTAATAATAAACAAGTTATAATTTTTATAGTAAAAAATATTATTCATTTTTTAATCAATATATACTAGCAGTCTAAACTCGCAATTGGGAGTCCATTTAGGGAAATATAAGTGATTTTATTAAAAAGAACATTACAATTTTTTATCATTTGCACGTTAATTGGTCTGATCACTTTAATCAGCCTTTATTATTACGTTAAACCTGATATCCCCAGTGTGCAAGTTTTAAAAGACGTGCAATTACAAACCCCTATGCAAGTCTTTACCAAAGATGGACTCTTAATTAATCAATTTGGTGAAAAACGCCGCATCCCCGTTACTATAGACGAAATACCTCAACCTTTAATTAATGCCTTCTTAGCCACAGAAGATAACCGTTTTTATGACCATATTGGTATAGACCCTATTGGTATTGTCCGCTCTGCTATTGTGTTAATTTCAACAGGTGAGAAAAAACAAGGCGCGAGTACCATTACTATGCAGCTTGCTCGTAACTTCTTTTTAACACGAGAAAAAGCGTATATTCGTAAAGTTAAAGAGATTTTTATAGCCCTACATATTGAAAGTGTATTAACAAAAGACGAAATTCTTGAGCTGTATCTTAATAAAATAGAACTAGGTAATCGTGCATTTGGTATTGGTGCTGCTGCTCAAGTTTACTATGGCAAAGAGCTAAAAGACCTAACTCTTGCACAAATGGCAATGATTGCCGGTTTACCTAAAGCCCCTTCGGCGCTTAACCCGATTCGTAACCCAATTAGAGCTAAAGCACGTCGTAATGTAGTGCTTGGCCGCTTACTTACTGAAAACTATATTACGCAACAGCAATACAACGATGCGGCTAACCAGCCTATCACTGCTTATTTTCACGGTGCTGAGATAGACCTTTACGCCCCTTATATCTCTGAGATGGTTCGTGCTGAGATGGTTGAGCGCTACGGTGTAGAAAAAGCATATAACTCAGGCTTTAAAATATTTACCTCTGTGGAGTCTAAAGTTCAAAAGGCTGCGCAAACAGCTTTAGTTAATAATTTACATAACTATGATATGCGTCATGGCTTTCGTGGACCTGTAGACGTGTTATGGGATCCAGAAACACAGCCCGCCTTAAGTGAGCAGCAAATTATAGAAAAGCTAAAACCTGTTAAAGAAATAGCTGATTTGCATGCTGGCGTGGTGTTAAATGTGACAGAGAAAACCGCTGACGTTATTTTAAAAAATGGCCAGCGCACCATACTTGATTGGGATAATTTAAAATGGGCGCGCAAATACATTACTCGCTACCGCCAAAGTTTTGCCCCTAAAGCTGCTACTGACATTCTTACCCCTGGCATGCAAATATGGCTGCGTAAAAATGACGACGACAGTTACTTACTAAGCCAAATACCAGAAGCTGCCAGTGCACTTGTTTCACTCGACCCACAAGATGGTCGTATTAAAGCTATAGTAGGCGGTTACAGTTTTGAGCAAAGCCAATACAACCGAGCGGTACAAGCTAAACGCCAAGTTGGCTCTAATATTAAACCCTTTATTTATTCTGCTGCGCTCGAAAATGGCTATACATTAGCCTCTATTTTAAACGACGCGCCAATAAACCAGTGGGATAAAAGTTTAGGTGTAGCGTGGCGACCAAAAAACAGCCCAGCAGTTTATAATGGCCCTATACGTATTCGCCGTGCACTTGCACAATCTAAAAACGTTATTTCTGTGCGCTTACTTCGCGGTGTAGGGTTACAACGCACCGCCGATCACTTGCTTAAGTTTGGTTTTAAAGATGCTGATATTAACCGCAGTGAATCGTTAGCATTAGGCAGTGCATCAATCACGCCATTAGAGCTTGCTCGCGGCATGAGCGCATTTGCTAATGGCGGTCACTTAATTGAACCTTACTTTATATCTGAAATTCAAGATGCCTATGGCAATGTACTATTTAAAGCAAACCCGGCTCTTGCTTGCGATGAAGACGAGCTATTACCCGTCTCTCAAGCAATGGATAGCTTTGCCAACAATAACCTAGATACCGACATAACAGATGATACAGCCACGCAAGCACGTTGTGCACCACGTGTTATTTCAAAGCAAAATGCTTTTTTAATTGCTGAAGCAATGCACAGCGCAGTATGGGGTGGCGGTAGCTGGACCCATAAAACAGGCTGGAGCGGGACAGGCTGGCGTGCGCAAGCATTAGATAGACGCGATCTATCGGGTAAAACAGGCACAACCAATGACTCTGTTGATACTTGGTTTAGCGGCTTTAACCGCAATGTAGTAACGTCTGTATGGGTTGGTTTTGACAACCCAGGTAACTCGTTAGGACGCTCAACCTATAATAACAACCTAGATAGCAGTCAAATCTCTGGTGCTGAATCGGGCGCCAAAACGGCACAGCCTGCCTGGGTTGATTTTATGAAAGTGGCGCTTGAGGGCACACCAGAGGCGCCAATAGAGCCTCCTGAAGGGCTAGTTTCAATTCGTATCGATTTAAAAACAGGTTTGTTAAGTCATAAAAACGACTATACCAGTCGCTTTGAATATTTTGAAAAAGGCACTGCGCCTACAAAATATGTGCTGTCTCAGCCAACTGATATTTTTGAAGAAGATACAAAAACAGAAGAAGAGCTATTCTAAAAACAAAAACGGCAGCTTACACAAGCTGCCGTTTTACTATTAATATTTGCTGCGCTATTTTAGGTTTTTAACTAACCAATATAAATCAGAGTGCACTCCCGCGGCGGTCACTTCTTTGCCTGCCCCAGGGCCTTGTATTACTAAGGCGTTTTCGTTGTACCACTGGCTATTAATAACAAAGATATTATCGCCAGGTGTTAAGTTAGCTAAGGCGTCCCCTTTAGGCGCGTAAGTTATACCTACCTTCGCCGATACTTTACCCTGCTCTAATGCCAATAAACCGGTATACCTAAGTACAGCATCTTGCGCATTTGCCGCATCGGCATGGTGTTTAATAAAGGCATTTAGCTTATCTTTATTCGCTAAAAAGTCATCCCATGAACCTTGGGCTAGCTCATCAGGCATTAATGCTTGTAAGCTTATATCATTTAAATCTAATTCAATGCCAAGCTCGCGCGCAAGTATCAGCAATTTACGTTGCATATCGCGGCCCGATAAATCCTCGCGAGGATCAGGCTCTGTAAAGCCCATTTTTTGCGCTTCAAGAACAAGGTCAGAAAATGCCACACTGCCATCGTACTTGCTGCATAGCCACGAGAGTGTGCCCGAGAAAACACCTTCAATACGGGTAATTTTATCGCCACTATTTTGTAAATCGGCCAACGCAAAGTTAATTGGCAATCCTGCCCCAACACTGGTGTTGTAGCGCCAATGCAAGTTACGCTCGCTAATACTTTGGCGCAGCGCGTTATACCAATTAGATGCAGCAGTGCCTGCGTACTTGTTAGCACTTATTAAATGGCAGTCTCGCTCTACAAAGTCGGTGTATAATTGGCTAAATTGCTCGCTTGCCGTTATATCAACAACAACTTTGTGCTCGTAATCAAGTTCGTTTAATGCACTTAATAAATCCGCCTGCTCATAAGCAACGGCATTATGCTGCCATTGTTTTTTCCACTGTCCGAGTGTAATACCCGAGGCATTAAATAGCATATGTTGCGAGCGAATTAACCCAACTAGCTTAATACTATAATCGCCCGACAAACGCTTAAATTGAGCATCTAGCTGGCTTAAAAATTCATCGCCTACATTACCTAAGCCAGCCACAACCAGAGCAACTTCTTGACCTTTATTAATTAATTTTTCGTGCAATAAACTAAGTACATCGCTTTCTATTAACTGATCTGTTAACAGCAATGTATAGCCTGTATCTTGATGAATAAAACGAGGGTGAATACTTTGCTGATTTAAAACCTCAGCCGCTAATGTACTTAATGTGTAAACATCTTGCGTAGGCGCAACCACCGCGCAGCCATTTAAATTAGACTCGCTTATATTTGCTCGCCCAGCGAAATAACTCACTACTTGATGCGTTGCACCCGCGGGCACAACTAAGTATGTATCGCCGTTGTGTATAAAATGATGAAGGCTGTGCTGAATAAGCTGGCTAACATGCGCCACTTCTCCCGCGTTAAGGCCTTCAACAAGCAGTAAATCAACGTTTTGTAATGTAGTAATAAAACGTTTTTGCTTAGCTTTGCCTTGTTTTACAATATCGGTAGGGGCAGTTTGCACATCAAAACTACTACGTACAGCCAGTTTAATATTACTGTTTTTTAAAGGCGAAAGCGTTTTAGCATGTAACACAGGGTTACCCAATCGAGCTAATAAGTTAGCTTGTTCACGGCACACCTTGTTGTACTTAATCGCCTTTTCAACTTTACGTGGGTCGGCACTAAATACCCCTGGCGTATCAGTCCAAATACATACATTTTGTGCGTCGCAATAATTGGCTAATAAGGTGGCGCTGTAATCACTGCCATTGCGCCCAAGCGTAACTGTTTTACCATCAGCACTTGCTGCGATAAACCCTGTTACTACGTTAATTTTATTTGCATCAATAACTTGGCTGCATTGCTGTTTGTTTTGCGCATGCAAAAGCTCCCCGCTTGTTACACTAAACAGCGCTCTAGCATCATGAGCACACGCTTGAATGTTTAATTGCGTTAAATAGGCTGCCAATAATCGCGCAGACCACAGCTCACCATGCGCCAGTAAGGCCGCCTCTTGCAACTGCTGCTTGCTGGCTTGCTCTGCTACGTCACTTAGCTCTTGCGCCAACACAGCTAAAACCGTGTGTTTAGAATCAGCTTTTAATAACTCTTCAATTAATGCCGTTTGGTGATTACTCAATTGCAGCAAAATATCAGCAACGGCTTGCTTATCTTGTTGTTGATAACTTTGCCACAGCGATACCAATGTATCGGTGGTTTTACCCGCAGCAGATACAACCACGCAATCGCCAGGCTGTGTGTGGCCAATAATTATTTTTGCCACACTTTGATAGCGCTCGCCCGAGCTTAAGCTCGAGCCGCCAAATTTATGTACACTTTTTACCATACTCAATCACCACAAAGCTGGATGAGCAGCCTGCTGCTTTACATCACCATTGGCATTGCCTGCAGCTTTACCAACACGCCCTACATTTTTATTTTGACCAGGTTTAACTAAGTTAAATACACGTTCAAAATCAGCCAGTAGGTCTTCTACGTCTTCAATACCGACCGAAATACGAATTAGCGTATCGCCCACACCCGCCTCTAGACGTGCTTGAGCTTCCATACCTGCGTGAGTCATGGTCGCAGGATGACAAATTAAACTCTCAACCCCACCTAACGATTCTGCTAAGCTAAATTCTTTAAGGCTTGTTAAAAACGCCGCAGCATCATCAACATCGCCTTTAATATCAAAACTAACCATACCACCAAACCCAAGCTGTTGGGCTTTAGCAAGCGCATGTTGAGGATGCGATTCAAGGCCTGGGTAGTAAACTTGGCTAACATACTCAGAGCTTTCTAGGTATTTAGCAATTGCCAGGGCATTTTCTTGGTGCTGTTTTAAACGCACATTTAAAGTACGTAA
The DNA here is from genome assembly GCF_005886415.1 of Pseudoalteromonas sp. S327. Lineage (NCBI taxonomy): Bacteria > Pseudomonadati > Pseudomonadota > Gammaproteobacteria > Alteromonadales > Pseudoalteromonadaceae > Pseudoalteromonas > Pseudoalteromonas sp. S327. The sequence goes on from NZ_PNDP01000032.1 coordinate 131,854, forward strand.
ACCACGTAACGTTAAATAGCTATCAAATGGTGCGCCGGTAATACCAATGTTATTGGCCCACCAAGCAAGCTCATCACCAAGCTCTTGTGTTGCAGCAACAACTGCACCGCCTACAACATCAGAATGGCCGTTTATATATTTAGTGGTTGAGTGCACAACAATATCTACGCCAAACTTAATTGGGTTTTGTAATGCCGGTGATAAAAAGGTGTTATCGGCGGCCACTAATGCACCGCACTGTTTTGCTATATCCGTCACGGCTTTAATATCCGTTAGGCGCAGCACAGGGTTACTTGGTGTTTCTATCCAAATTAATTTAGGTTTAATGGTTAAAATTTGTTCTAGGCTTTCTGGTTTAGTTAAATCAAGTACTTTAAGTTTAAGCAAGCCGCGCTTTTCTAACGACGTAAATAAACGGTAGCTGCCGCCATAACAATCGTGAGGAATAACCAAGGTATCATCGTTATTTAATAACTGTGTGGCTAAGTGCACTGCTGCCATGCCCGTAGCAGTAATAATTCCGCGTGCGCCACCTTCAAGTTCTGCTAAAGTTTCAGCTAAAATATCGCGATTAGGATTACCACTGCGTCCATAGTCGTATGCGCGCTTAGTATCAAAATCGGCAAACGAATAAGTCGTCGATAAATAAATTGGCGGTACAACGGCGCCATGATGTTTATCGGCATCAACCCCATTTCGTACAGCAATGGTTGCTTTGTTTTTTTCGCTCATATTCGTCACCTGATTAATTTGGATGTTTAGACGTCTAAAAGAGTAAGTTATCCATTATAATAAGTCAAAGCATATAAAGCTCTAGATGGCTAAAAATAACAGACGCGTAAAACTTCAATGAGGCTGTATTTACTATTACAGCCAGCTTATTAAGATAGATTGCTATCTATTATTTGACTATCTTTTTTAAAACGATAGAATTTCACGCATATTTACACGCTTTTTACGCTGTGTGAGAAATTAATAATCTGAGGCAACGATACATCTTATGGCTAAATGGAATGGTGAGTATATTCACCCATACGCAGAACACGGGAAAAAATCAGAGCAAGTTAAAAAGATCACCGTTTCGATCCCGCTAAATGTATTAAAAGTATTAACTGATGAGCGTACACGTCGTCAAATAAACAACCTGCGTCATGCAACAAACAGCGAGTTACTATGCGAAGCGTTTTTGCATGCTTTTACAGGCCAGCCATTACCTAATGATGATGACCTACGTAAAGATAACGCAGAAAAAGTACCTGAAGAAGTAAAAAAAATAATGCAAGAAATGGGTTTAGAAGTGCCTATTTTAGACGAAGAATAAAACGTCTTTTTAAACAAAAAAACCTCAGCA